>NZ_ADGX01000019.1 GCF_000177675.1 Parafrankia sp. EUN1f | reverse complement strand
CAGGGCCACCGACATCGCGGTGAGCAGGGTGATCGCGGCGAAGACGAGGGAGCTCTGCAGCTGTGGGACGGCCTGGCGCATCACGTGGCCGAGCCCGTCCGTGGAGCCGGAGTACTCGCCGAACACCGCGGCCGTCGCCGCGTAGGCCGCGGACAGCCGCAGGCCGGTGAACATCGAGGGGAGCGCCGACGGGAACTCGACCCGCAGGAAGATCGACCAGCGGTTGCCGTACAGGGTGCGCATCATCCGGGTGAGCTGCGGGTCGACCGCCGCCAGCCCGTCCAGCGTGCCGACGACGATCGGGAAGAAGCACAGCAGCGCGACCAGGATGAGCTTCGGAGTGATCGAGTAGCCGAAGATGATCGCGAGAATCGGCGCGATCACCACGACCGGGATGGTCTGCGACCCGATCAGCAGCGGGTAGATCGCGCGGCGGGCGATCGCCGAGAAGTGCAGCGCGCAGGCGATCAGCAGCCCGGCGGCCAC
Source organism: Parafrankia sp. EUN1f (assembly GCF_000177675.1). GTDB lineage: Bacteria > Actinomycetota > Actinomycetes > Frankiales > Frankiaceae > Parafrankia. The sequence continues at coordinate 85,256 of NZ_ADGX01000019.1, read as the reverse complement.
CGCGATGGCGAAGCCGACGACGACCTCCTTGAGCGTCACCCAGGTCGCGCTGGACAGGGTGCGGTCCCAGCGGTCGATCAGGGTGGTGATCACCTCGTCCGGCGCCGGCAGGATGTACTCCTCGACACCGAAGACGGAGGTGGCCAGCTTCCACGCGCCGAGCACGGCCAGAACGATCACGCCGGCCGGACCGTACTGGCGCAGCGACTCCTTGAGGCGGGTCACGTCAGCCCTCCAGGTGGGCCAGCAGGGCGTCACGCAGCCGGACGAACTCCGGCGTCGCGAGCAGCTCACGGCGGGAACCGGCGGGTGGCAGCTCGACCGGCAGCCGCGCGGCGACCCGGCCCGGGCGGCTGGACATCACCACCACCTCGTGGCTGAGCAGCAGCGCCTCCTCCACGTCGTGGGTGACCAGGACGACGGTGCGCGGCTCGGCGTCGAGGGTGTCGCGCAGCCAGTCCTGCACCCCGGCTCGGGTGATCGAGTCCAGCGCGCCGAACGGCTCGTCGAGCAGCAGCACCTCCTTGTCCGCGACGAGGGTGCGCAGGAAGGACACCCGCTGGCGCATGCCGCCGGACAGCTCGTAGGGCCGGCGATCCTCGAAGCCGGCCAGCCCGAAGCGGGCGAACAGAGGCCGCACCCGCTCCCGTGCCTCGCGCCGGGAGACGCCCCGGTTCTCCAGGGAGACGCAGGCGTTCGCGAGCACCGTGCGCCAGGGCAGGAGCAGATCCCGCTGCGGCATCCAGGCACACCGGGCGAGCCGGGCGGCCGGCGCGGTGTCACCGAGTACCTCGACGACGCCCTCGTCCGGGTTCTCCAGCCCGCTGACCATGCTCAGGACGGTCGACTTGCCGCAGCCGCTGGGGCCCACGATGCCCAGCCGGGTGTGCCGCGGCACGGCCAGGTCAAGCCCCGCCACCGCGACGACGTCGCCGTAGCGACGGGTGACGCCGGACAGACGGATGCCGTCGCCATGGACGGCCGCAGCCGTCTCACTGGGCCCCTGGGCCATGCCGCACCTCCTCCCGTGGCGATGAGATCTGAGATCTGATCTCAAAGGAACGACCAGATAGAACCTGCTTGACCCGTTACGGGTCAAGGCGCCGAGATGTCACCGCTGTAAACGTTTTCGCTGGTCAGCAGCGTGATTGACCGCTTCCCGACCGGCTGGTTACGCTTTTCGGGATCTGATATCTCATTTTCGGGAGCCGCCCGTGAAGGCCGATCTGCTCGCATCCGTGCGCACCTTCGTCGCCACCGAGCACCAGCTCTTTGTCGGCGGCGAGCCACGCCCGGCACACGGCGGCGCCCGGTTCGACGTCCAGGACCCGGCCAGCGGTGCGGTGCTGACGACGGTCGCGCGCGCCGGCGCCGCGGACGTCGACGACGCGGTCGCCGCCGCCCGGGCCGCCCTGCCCGGCTGGCGAAGGCTGCCCGCAGGAGAGCGCGGCCGCCTGCTGTGGGAGCTCGGCAACCGCATCGAGGCACTCGCCGCGGAGTTCCTCCAGCTGGAGGCCCTCGACAACGGGAAGCCGACCGGCGAGGCCGCGGCCGTGGACGTGCCCCTGACGGCGAACGGCTTCCGCTACTTCGGCGGGCTCGCGACCAAGATCGAGGGCGTCACCATCCCGACATACGGCGGCCTGCCCGTGCACGTCAGCACCCGCCGGGAGCCCGTCGGCGTCGTCGCGGCGATCATCCCGTGGAACTTCCCCCTGCTGAACTGCGCCTACAAGCTCGCGCCCGCGCTGGCCGCCGGCAACACCGTCGTACTCAAGCCGGCCGAGCAGACCCCGCTCTCCGCGCTGCGGCTGGCCCAGCTCGCCGCCGAGGTCGGCTTTCCCCCCGGTGTCCTCAACGTGCTGACCGGCTTCGGGCCGGAGGCCGGAGCCCCGCTGGCCGCCCACCCGGACGTCGACAAGATCACCTTCACCGGGGAGAACTCGACCGGCCGCAGCATTCTGGCCGCGTCCGGCGGGACGATGAAACGGGTCTCGCTGGAGCTCGGCGGCAAGTCACCGAGTCTCGTCTTCGCCGACGCCGACCTCGACGCCGCGGTCGAGGGCACCTTCGGCGCCGTCTACTTCAACCAGGGGCAGTGCTGCGTCGCCGGCGCGCGGATCTTCGTCCAGCGCCCCGTGTACGACGCGTTCGTCGAGGCGCTCGCCGCCCGTGTCCACCAGGTCCGGCTCGGCTCCGGGCTCGACCCGGCGACGACCATGGGCCCGCTGGTCAGCGCGTCGCAGCGGGACCGCGTGCTCGGGCTGGTCCGGTCCGGCCTCGCCGCCGGGGCGAAGCCGGTCGTCGGCGGCGCCACCGACCCGGCCGAGGTCGACGGCTGCCCGGGCGGCTACTTCGTCGAACCGACCCTGTTCGTCGACGCGCCGCCGGACAGCGACATCATGCGGCGGGAGATCTTCGGGCCCGTCGGCATGGTCGCCCCCTTCGACACCGAGCAGGAGGCGGTGGCGCTCGCCAACGACACGGAGTTCGGGCTGGCCGCCGGGGTGTGGACGCGCGACGTCGGCCGCGCCCACCGGGTGAGCGACGAGATCCGGGCCGGCGTTGTCTGGGTGAACATCTACGGCTGGTTCGACGTCGCCGTGCCGTTCGGCGGGTTCCGGGCCAGCGGATACGGCAAGGAACACGGGATCGAGGCACTCGACGCCTACCTGCAGACCAAGGCCGTCTGGATGGGCCTGTCTTGACCGGCTCGCCGCGCCCGAGGGATCCGCGGGGCCAGCGGGATCTACGGGACCAGCGGGACCTGCCGGACCAGCGGGACCTGCCGCTCGCCGAGTTCCTGCGCGGGCGGGCCGGCGCGGTGTGGGCGACGCTGCTCGACCATCCGTTCCCCGCCGAGATGGCCGCCGGCACGCTCCCGCCGGCGAAGTTCCGCTTCTACATCGACCAGAACCTGCTGTATCTGCCGGAGTACGCCCGGGTGCTGGCCGCGGGTGCCGCCGTCGCCCGGGACGACGCCGAGCTGCGCCGTTTCAGCTCGGCGCTGGTGAACATCACCGACACCGAGATCCCGCAGAACGAGCGGCTGCGCGCCGCGATCGCCCGGCTGGGCGCCGGCCCGTCGGCCCACCACGACGTGCTGGCGCCGGCCGCGCAGGCGTACGTCGCGTACCTGGCGATGGTCGCGGCCCGTTTCGGGCCGGCGGAGATCTTCGCCGCGATCCTCCCCTGTGCCTGGTCCTACGGCCAGATCGGGCGCCGGCTGAGCCCGTCGTCGGTCGACCACCCGGTCTACGCCGACTGGATCCGCTTCTGGTCCACCGACGAGGCCACCGCCTACGAGGCCGAACTGCTCGCGCACGCGAACACGCTGGACGACCGGCCCGACCGGCCCGACCGTGAACGCCTGGCGACGATCTTCCTGACCGCGGCCCGCTTCGAGCGGGCCTTCTGGGACATGGCCTACCACACCGAGCACTGGGCGGACCTGCCTTGACGATCCTCAGCCCCACCCCGGCCGGCGCCCCGCCCCGGCCGGCGGCGCAGCCCCAACCGGCGGCGCCGTCCTGAGCGGCGGCCTCGCCGAGGTGGCGGATGGGCGCGACCCGGACGCGGGCCTGCTGACCACCGCGCAGCGCGAGGAGTACGACGCGGCCTGGCTGGCCGCGGCCCGGCGCAGCTGGCATCCGGTGGCCCGTGGGCAGGACGTCCCGGTGGGCCGGCCGGTCCCGGTCACCCTGCTCGGCTCGGAGCTGGTGCTGTGGCGCCGGGCGGACGGGCAGCTCGGCCTGCTGGCTGGGAGCTGCGTGCACCGCGGAACCCGGCTCGCCGACGGCACGGTCACCGCCGCCGGCGACCTGCGCTGCCCCTACCATGGCTGGGAGTTCCGGGCGGACGGCTCCTGCGCGCTGGTCCCCCAGCTCGGCTCCGACCGGGTTCCGGCCCGGATCCGCCAGCCCGCGGCCCAGGTCGACGAGCACGCCGGCCTGGTCTGGGCCTGCCTGGCCCCGCCCGGCGAGGAGGCGACCGCGCGGCCGACGCTGCCGGAGGCGGACCTCCCCGGCTTCCGCCGGCACGTCGGCGCGCCTATCCGCTGGCGGGCTCAGGCGAGCCGGCACATCGAGAACTTCTGCGACATCGCGCACTTCTCGATCCTGCACACGTCGTCGTTCGGCAACCCCGACGTGCTCGGGGTGGACCGCTACAGCGTGCGGCGCACCGAGACCGGCCAGCTGCTGCTGCGCTACGTCTACCCCGGGCGCGACTATCTGTCCGGCACCGCCGGACAGCTCGGGCCCGAGATGCTGATCACCTTGAACTACGAGGTCCAGCTGCCGTTCGCGGTCACCCTGCGGGAGATCAACGGTCCGGGCACCCTGGTGTTCACCGCGCTGTGCCCGGTCGACGCCACCAGCTGCGTCGTGTTCTGGCTGTCGGCCCGCACGGACGGCGTCGAACTGGACGGGCCGCGGGTCGAGCGGGCCGAGACCGAGATCCTGGAGGAGGACCGCCTGATCGTGGAGCGCCAGCGCCCGGCCCGGATGCCGCTGGCCCGCGGCGGTGAGGCGCACCTGCGGTTCGACCGCTTCTCCGTCGCCTACCGTGAGTCGCTCACCGCACTCGGCTATCCGGATCCGCCGCGCCCGCTGAGCGGGTTGGAGTAGGCCTGGGCGGGTCAGAGCAGGCGGGTTCCTGGGCACCGTCGCCGCGGGGGTCCGCGTCCGAACGGCCGATGCGCCTATCTCGCCAACGCGAGATCACGCCTGTCGTTCAGGATCGCGCTCTGCAGCTGACGCATGGTCTCGCTCGGCTCGAGCCCGAGCTCCTCCCGCATGAGATGGCGTGCGCGCTGGAACTCGCTCAACGCCTCGGCCCGCCGGCCCGACAGATGAAGGGCCAGCATCAGCAGTTCCCGGAACGCCTCGTGGAACGGATGCTCGTCGATCCAGTGGGTGAGATCAGACACCACCTCCCGGTGACGTCCGATCCGGAGCGAACAGCGGGCGATCGACTCCAGGCATTCCAGCCGCATTTCCTCGGCCCACCGCATGAAGGTGCTCACGATGGCGCCGTCCGGCACCCCGGCGAGCACCGGCCCACGGAAGAGCGCCGCCGCCGCGGTAAAGCTGACGAATGCTCGCTCCGGGTTCTCGGCCAGATCGGCGCGCCCACGGGCGTGTAGCCGCTGCAGATCGTAGACGTCGGTGAGCGAGTCATCCACCCGCAGGACATATCCGTGTGGGTGCGTGGCGATGACCGCGCCGCGACTTTCCGGCCCGGTGCATATCTTACGAAGCTGTGAAACGTATACATGCAGACTGGCACGGACCCGGTTGGGGCGGTCCTCCCCCCAGATCTCGCTTATGATCTCCTCGACGGAGACCGGGCGATTCGCCCTGATGAGCAGCGTGGCGAGCAGGATCTCGACTTTCGGCGCGCTGATGCTCCGAGGACATTCATTCCTGATTTGGAGAGGCCCGAGCAACTCGTATCGTGTGGCTTCCACAGTCGGTCCTCCACGGGCTGGGAGACGGACCGGTGTCCGCTTCGCCTGGCGCCCGCCATTCTCACCAGGCGGACGAGCCGGGCACATCAGCGGAAGCGCGTATCTTCTCGAACCGACGCGGTACGTACTGGCCTCGTGGCCGGCTTCCGGGCGCCTTCGGCAGCCACGATGACCTCGACCGCCACACACCGTCACGGGTCGGCGACACATATTCGACAGCCAGTGGATCACATCCTCCGATCCCACAGCACGGCACCCATATCCAACCTCGCACGGACAGCGGGAGAACGAGCCGGGACGGACCGCGACAGTTGACAGTGTCAAGAGGACGTCCGTAAAATATCGCAGTGCTTCACAGCCCGTCCCGCCGCGCCCACATTGACTTCGCCCGGGTGTCCAGCGCTTTGTGTCCGTAGGCCCGACCGGCCAGATCTCCAACATCGAGACACCGCTGCTTTCTGGTTCAGTGGGCGGCCTTCCCGGCAGCCGGGCCATATGCAGGTCCGCACTGGCATATGACCGCCGCTAAAACGTGGCCAACGCGTCACCACGCGCGGCGGCCCAACGCGTCCGGGGACAAGGGGAATGCCAGATGGAGTCGCCGCTCCACGCCATGACGCCCTGCGCACCCGCGCACACCAATCAACCCGAGTTCACGCAACCCGAGTTCAGCGTTGTACGGACGGCTGAGCTTCAGACATTGCAGACACTGGTGTGTGAGCCCGGTCGCACGGGCAGGATGATCGCGGTCGTCGGTGACCCGGGATCGGGGAAGACGCATCTGCTGGCCGCTCTGGTACGCCACCGCCGCTCCAGCGGGCTCCCCGCCACGGTCTACCGCTACTCCCCCGGCGACGAACCGGAGCCGTTCAGCCCGCTGCGGTCCGCGCTGTCTCCGGTTCCACCGCCCCGCGCACCGGATCTGCCGGCCGCGGACATCTCCCGGCCGGGGCCCCGCCCCTCCGGCCGGGGCCTGTTGGTCCTGGAGGACGCCCACCTCGCGAGCAGCGAGACGATCCGGGAGCTGACCGCGATCGCCACGGGGAGGAAGCATCCCCGGTGGGACGTGATCGTCTCGCTGCGGCCCCGCCAGACCCCGTTCGAGCTGGCGGAGGCGATTTCGCTCGGCGTCACCTTCGGCCACTCCAGCCGCATCGAGCTGGCGCCGTTGACCGACGAGCAGGTCGTCGCCCTGCTTTCGCGGCCGCTGACACAGGAGATCCGCCGCGGCGACCGCAATCCCTTCAACCTCCGCGCGCTGCTGGCGCTCAGGCAGAGCTGGCAGCACGGCCGGGACGCGGTCGTCGCGCCCTTCGACTTCGCCGCGCTGCTCGAGACCCAGGGCCTGAGCGCGTCGGAACACCGCGTGCTGCAGGCCTCCGTGGTGCTGCGGGAGCATTTCGACGTCGAGCTGCTCTCAACGGTCGCCGAGCTCGACCAGTCGCAGGTCTCCACGGCGGTACGGGCGCTGGTGCGGCGCGACCTGCTGCGACCGGACGGCGTCGGGCAGGGCTTCTCCATCCGCAACGACGTCCTCGGCACTCTCCTGCACCGGTCGATCGACCCCATCTGGGCGGCGAACGCCCACCGGCGCGCCATCAGCGGCCTCGCCGGCCGGGGTCCGACCAGCCGGGAGCTCGGATTCCACCTCGTCCACTCGCTCCTCCGCGCACGCCCCGAGGAACTCGCGCAGATCGTCGCCGCGGCCTGGGACGTCATGGAGTCCGACGTCTCGGAATCCATCTCGTGGCTCACCACCGTCACCGAACGGACCTCCCCCACCAGCGCGACAGGACGACAGGCCCGACTCGCCCTGGTCGCCGCGCTCGGAATCTCCGGGCGCATGGCTGAAAGCCGCGACCTGCTCTTCGACATCCGCCGGCATCAGGAGGATCTCCACGAGGCAGGCTGGGCCGACCAGGTTGCCTTCGTCTGCGTGGCGGAGGGCATTGCCAGCCACGATGTCCAGACTCTCGGCCTCCTCGGCGAACAGCTGGACCTGCCCGCGGCGCGTTCGTCGATCGTCTGGCCCCGGATGGTGTTCGTCCATGGCCTGCGCCTGACGATGATGGTCGGAGAATACGACCGCCGGCTCATCGACGCCGCGATCGAGGCCGCCCGGCGCAACGGTGCGGACCCGGACGTCTGCGGGCTGCTTGCCATCCGGGCGCTCGCCTCGATACGGGCGAAGGATTTCGACTCCGCTCTCATGGACGTGTCCGCCGCCGGGGAGGCTCTTTCCCGATGGTCCGAGCGGCTGGTCAGCCAACGGCTGGAGTACGTCTTCGCGGTCGGCCTCGCCAATCTCTATCTGGGCCGGTGGTCGGATGCCCGCCAGCAGCTGCAACGCGGGGTGGCAACGGCGTACCGGACACAGCGGACCTTCATCCTGCCGAGCCTGCTGGTACTGCTCAGTGAGGCCGAACGCAACCTCGGGCTGCTCCACCAGGCGCGCGAGTCGGCGCGGGCGGCGCACCACGAGGCCGGATCCAGCTCCGCGCTTCGGTGGCCCCAGGCACTGGCACTGCAGTCGCTCGGCGAGGTGTGGCTGCAGCCGCCGGGCAGCGGGCGAGCACGGGCACTGGCGACCCGGGCGCTGTCCGGGCATCCGTCGGGGCCGCAGGTGCCGGTCCGCGGTGACATCAACGGCAGCGCGTCGATGGCGGTCCTGGCCCTGGCGCTGTCGACCTGGCTCGACGGCGATCCCCAGCACTGCGTGACGTTGCTGCTCAACGAGGGCAAGGGGCCGCAGCTGACGGGACTGCCCCGGTTGCAGCGCGGGAGGGGCTGGGAGCTGCTGTGCGCGGCCGGACTCGACGCCGGGCTGCCCATCGCCGACTGGGCGGCACGCAACGAGGAGCACGCACGCTCGGTGTCGCTGCCCTGCCACCAGGCCTTCGCCCTCCTTTCTCGCGGCCATGTGCTGCGTGCGTCCGGCCGGACCGCTGACGCCGCCGAGTGCTACCTGGACGCGGCCACGCTGTTCGCCTCGGCCAGCATGGCGATCGACCAGTGCTACTCCCTCGGGCTCGCGGCCGCGGAGCTGCGTGCGCTGGGCCGCGTCACGCAGGCCGCGGACCTCACCGACCTGGCAGTGGAGATCGCCGGACGCCGCGACGCGCTCACCCTGCTGCACTGGCTGAACCGACAGGACGACCGGCCCGGCCGGACCCGGCAACCGCAACCGGCCCCCGCCGAACCCGAGATACTCGATGTGCTCACCCGCCGCGAGCGCGAGATAGCCTTCCTCATCTCGTCGGGACTGAAACGGCGGGAGATCGCCGAACAACTGACGATAAGCATCAGAACCGTCGACGTCCATCTGACCCGGATCTACCGGAAAACCGGTCTGAGTTCGATGGTGGAACTGGCTCTCGCGGTCACTCGGCCCACCGGAGCTACTCGCAATGCCATCGGAGCCGGTCAGGGGAGGATTTCGGGCTGAGGCCCACGAGGCGATCCAGAACACCGCGCAGCTGGCTTCCTGACGCCGCAGAACCACGGATTTCTCGATCAGAGCGACGCGGCTGCCTTGGCAAGCAGCTCGTAGGAGCGGATTCGGTTGTTTAGCCCGGGAATCTGCGAGAGGGCGAAGAACTCGTCTGCTCGGGATTCACGCACCAGCGCCTCGAATCTGGGGGCCACGGTGGCCAGCGAGCCCACAAGCTGTGGGTCGATCCGATCACGGCGGAAGGATTCCTCCACCTCGCCGAACCGGTACCGCCGGGCCTCCTCCTCGGTCGGCAGCAGGGTTTCGGGGTCGGTCGTGCGCATGAGGAGCTGGCCGAGGACGAACGCGTCGGCCAGAGAGTGCGCACGCTCGTCCGTGTCGGCGAGCACCACGATGGCGGCCACCGCACCGCGCGGATGCTCCAGGTGCACCGACGGCCGGAACGCCCTGCGGTAGGCATCCAACGCGACGGGCGCCAGCCCGGGCACGATCGCGTGCGCGTAGACGTACGGCAGCCCGCGGCTACCCGCGAAGGTGGCGCTGCTCGGGCTGGAGCCGACCAGCCAGAACTCGGGTGCGACCGCCGGTTCGGGAATCGCGCGGACCTGCGGAGCGCCCCTGCCGTGGAAGTATCCGACGAGCTCGTCGAGCTGGGTTGGGAACGCGCGCTGACGCGGGTCACCGAGCCGTGCGCCCGCCGCGGCCGACCCGCCCACGGCGCGGCCGACTCCGAGGTCGACCCGCCCCGGGTACAGGGACCCGAGCACGCCGAACTGTTCCGCCACGGCGAGCGGCGCGTGGTTGGGCAGCAGCACCGCACCGGAACCGACCCGGATCGTGCCGGTGGCGGCAAGGATCTGGCCGGCGAGCACGGCGGGCGCCGAGGTGGCGAGCGCGGGCGTGCTGTGATGTTCGGCGACCCAGTACCTGCGGTAGCCCAGTGCCTCGACGGCACGGGCGAGGTCCAGGGTCTCGCGCAGCGCGTCAGCGGCCGTTCCGGAACGCCACACCGGCACCGTGTCATGCACCGAGACGAAGGATGGTTCGACCATCGGATTCCTTCCTGAGCTGGACGGTCTGATGACCAGGTGGCGGTGCCGGGTGGCTGGCCGTGTCAGTCCGCGGCCGGTGCCGCGGCGCCCGCGATGGTGCGTGTCCGGGTCGTGAGCCGCCATGTGCCGTCGGCGCCGCGGTCCAGCCGGTCGTCATAGCGGCCGAATCCTGTCACCGCATAGCCCCCCGCACCGGTGACCTTGACGTTGACGACGTCGGTCAGGGCGTGCGCGCTCGTGCCGGTGACCGTGATCGCGGATTTCCCGAGCAGGTGCACAGCGCGCCAGCCGTCGTCGGGAACCTTGCTGATCTCCGCCCGGATTGCCTCCCGGCCGTACAGGGTGCCGCCTGGAGCGGCCAGGACCGTGTCGTCGGCCAGGTATGCCGCGATCCACTCCTCGTGGCGATGGCGGTCGTAGAGCTGAACGAGCCGGGCGATGAGCCGGCGGATCTGCTCGGCGTCCCGCTCGGTGTCATGTTCGGGGTCACGGCCGACCTCGACGTCACTCATGGTGGTCTCCTCCGTCTCTCCCGTCCCCTTCGGTCGCCGGCTGACCGGCCTGTGGCGCGGCCGGGGGCAGCAGCGGGATGGGAATCCGCCGCGCGAACGCCCAGCCGTCGGCACCGGCGCGGATCAGCTCGTCCTCCAGGCGGACCACCGACGTGATCACGAAGTCGCCCGCCGGCTCCAGCCGCACGGTGAAGCCGTCGGTCCAGGCGTGGGCGACGGGCCCGTCGACCTCGACGACGGGGATGCTCTGGAAGTGGACCTGCAGGCACTCGCCGCGGTGGTCGCCCTCGGCCAGGGCGACCCGCGCGAGCACGGTCTCGACGTCCTGGAGGTCACTCATTCGCGCTCCCGGCCGCAAGAAGGTCCTGCGCGTCCTGCGCACGAGCCGGCTGGCTCGCGGTGAGCGGCAGGTGGTTGACCAGGCGGGCGGTGAACCGCCATCTTCCGTCGGCTGCGCGGACGAAATCGTCCTCGTACCTGCCCGCGGCGGCGACCTCGTACCGTTGGCCGGCGATGCCGGCGGTGTCGGCGATGCCGGCGATGTCGGCGGTGTCGGCGATGTCGGCGGTGTCGGCGGTGGTCCGGGCCGACCCGGCTTCGGCCGGCTGGCTGTCCGCCAACCGCACCAGCGCGAAGTCGGTGGCCGCGTGAGCCCGCTCCCCGGCGACGTCGATCACCGGTTCGCTCAGGAAGTGCGTGGCGCGCCAGTCTCCGGACGCCGCGGCGCGGAAGTACGCCAGGACTTCGTCGCGGCCCTGGTAGGAACCGTCGCCCCCCGGCGACGGATCGTCCACCACCTGGTAGGCGAAGTCGTCGATGACGAACTGGTCGATCCACTGCTCGTGGCGCTCGCGGTCACACAGGTGCGCGCACCGCGCGATGAGTGTCCGTATATCCCCGATATCGGTCATGGGTCTCCTTGCAGATCGGGACGGGTCCTTGTCGAGGTGGCGCGGTTCACCGGCGCGGGACGGGCGGGCTTTCGAAGGCCTGGGAGATCCGGTTGAGGGCCAGTACGGTCAGCACGACTGCCAGGCCGGGCGCGGCTGTCATCCACCAGGCGGTGTCCAGGTAGCCGCGGCCGTCCGCGATGAGCGCACCCCATTCCGGGCTGGGAGGCTGGGCGCCGAAGCCGAGGAATCCCAACGCGGACACCGCCAGAATCGCCCCCCCGAACTCCAGGGCGGCCAGCGCGAACACAGCGCCTCCGGTGTGGGGCAGAACGTGCCGGCGCAGCACCGTCAGATGCCGTGCGCCCGCGGCGAGGGCGGCCTCGACATAGGCCTGCTCACGCACCCGCATCACCTCCGCGCGCACGAGCCGGGCGAAGGCGGCGATCGAGCTCGTGCCGACCGCGAAGGCCGTCTGGGCGGGGCCGAAGCCAAACGCGGTCACCAGCGTCGTCGCCAGGAGAAGTGACGGCACGGCGAGCAGCACGTCGACCGCCCGCATGATCGCCGCGTCGAGCGGCCCACCGGCGAAGCCCGCGACCAGACCGACGAGCGAGCCGCCGACCAGACCGACCAGAACAGCGATGACCGCGCAGGAGAGGGACAGTCCCGCCCCGTGCACGACCCGCGCGAAAAGATCGCGGCCGAGCTGGTCGGTCCCGAACAGGTGGGCGCTGTCGGGAGGGTGCAGCTTCGCGGCGGGCCGGACCTGCAACGGGTCCGACCCGGTGAAAGCACCGGGGGCCAGCGCAGCCGCCACGGCCACCGCGACGACGACGGCGGACGCCGCGAGCATCGGCTGACGCAGGAGGCCACCACCGATCTCCCGGCCCCGCCGGACCATGCCGGCCCGGTGCCGCTCGCCCAGCGCCTCGCCCACGGTCATCGTCCCGCTCATCCGTTCCTCGGTCCGGCCAGCGTGACCCGCGGGTCGAGGAGGTGGTGGGCCAGATCGGCCAGCAGGTTGACGGTGACGAACACGATCGCGAACAGGACGACCAGAGCCTGCACGACAGGGATGTCCTTCGAGGTCACGGCGGTCTCGACCACCCTGCCGAGGCCGGGGCGGGAGAACACCGTCTCCACCACGACCGACCCTGCGAGCAGGTTGCCGACCAGTACCCCGGCGACCGCCAGCACCGGCGGCAGCGCGTTGCGCAGAGCGTGGTGCAGGTGGATGCGCCAACGGCCGAGGCCCTTCGCCCGCGCGGTCGTCACATGGGGATCGGCCAGCACACGCGAAAGGCTCTGCGCCAGCATCCGCGAGAGGAACGCGGCCGTGGGCACAGCCAACGTGACGGTGGGCAGGACCAGGCCCCGCGGCCCGTCGTCACCGAAGGCAGGCAGCACGTGCCAGCGGAAGGACAGCACCTGCAGGAGGACCAGGCCGATCCAGAACGACGGGACGGCCACCCCGAGTGCCGGCAGGAGCAGCACCAGGCGCTGCATCCAGCGAACGCGGGTGAGGGTGGCCCAGAGCGCCAGCGCCCATCCGACGGTCACGGCGAGAACGATCGCGGCACCGGCGAGCGCGACCGTCGGCGCCACGGCGCCGGCGATGATGTCCAGGGCCGGCTGGCCCCGCTGCAGCGACCGGCCGAAGTCCAGGTGAACGGCATGCCACAGGTTCGTCAGATACTGGGCAGGAGGCGACTGGTCGACCCCGAACTCCGCTCTCAGCTCGGCTATCTGCTCCGACGTCACCGAGATGACGCCGCCGTTGCTCACCATCATCTCGACCGGATCCCCGGGGACGAGATAGAGAACGACGAAGGAGAACGTGTATGCCGCCCACACCACGAACACCGAATGCGCCAGCCGGGTGGCCAGGTAACGCCCGTTCACGCCGCCCCTGCCAAGTGCGGGTGCGGGTGCGGGTGCGGGTGCGGGTGCGACCAGCTCAGCCATTCTCGAGCCAGGTGTCGTAGAGAAACAGGTTGGCGGAGGCGGTGAAGGAGAACCCGCGGACGTTTTTCGCCAGTCCCACCACAGCCGGAATCTCGTACACCGGCACGGTGATGCCGTCGTCGACGGCGAGGTGCTGTGCTTCGCCGACCACCCGCCGGCGCTCGGCCTCGTCCACGGTCGACGCCTGCAGCGCCAGGTCGGCGTTGAGGCGGGCCGCGGGAGAACCGGGCTTCGGCGGGATGACCGGCCCAGGCAGCACGATCTTGGCCCGAAGGATGTCGGGATCGGTCCGGAAGGCCCCGGCTCCCCAGGCGTAGTCCCCGACTCCGCGTTGCATCGCCGGGAAGGCCTGCCCGGTCACGAACTGCCGCAGCTTCAGTTCGATGCCCACCTCACGGACCTGCTGCTGGATCAGCTCCAGCACCTCCTGGTCAGGACCGCCGTTGGTCGTCCAGGCGACCTCCAGGGTCAGCCGCTGGCCGTTGCGCTGCCGGATTCCGTCCGACCCAGCCCTCCAGCCCGCGACGTCGAGCAGTTTCCCGGCTCCGGCCGGATCGAACTCGAGGGAGGAGCCGAGATCGACATACCCCGGCGTCGAGGCTGCCAGGATGCTCGTCGCGACCTTGTAGTCGTCGCTGAGCACCGTGCTGACGACCTCCGCCCGGTTGACCGCCTTCACCACGGCCTGCCGGACAGCCGAGTCGTCGATTGCCGGCCGGGAGACGAACGGATTCAGGGACAGGCATGCGACCACCCCAGGGATGATCTTCGTCGCCACGGTCAGGCCAGCCTGTCGGGCCTGGACGGCAGCCTGTACCGGAAGCGCGGTCACGCCGCTGACCTGGCCAGATCTGAGCGCGCCGGAGCGCACGCCTTCGTCGGGCACGATGGAGTAGGTGATCGTCTCCAGGTAGGCGTCACCGGTGTGCCCGGCGATCGCCGGCGCCCAGCGGTACCCGTCCCGCCGATGCACCGTGACGGACTGCCGGGGCACGTAGGAGTCCAGCACGAACGGCCCTGACCCGATGATCCCGGAGACACATCGGTCCGCCAGCGGGCGGGCAAGGGTGGCCGAGGAGAGCAGCCCCAGATTCACCGTGGACGTCGCCTGCAGGAACTGCGCGTTGGGCCGGCTGAAGCGCACCCTGGCGGTGAGCGGGTCGACGACGTCCGTCCCGAGGTAGCCGGCGAGGTAGCTCCCCGCCAGCGGGGCCCGCCCGCCCGCCTTGACGACCGCGTCGAAGTTCTCGCGCACCGTGGTCGCGCTCAGCGCCGAACCATCGCTGAAGGTGACGCCCGGCCGCAGGTGGAACGTGAACGCCGAGGCGTCCGGGCTGACCTCCCACGAACTCGCGAGCCACGGCACCATCGCGTTCGTCTTCGGGTCCTGCGCGGTCAGCGAGTCGACGATCGACCGCTCGATGTTGATCGCGTCGGCGATACCCGACTGCGAAGGGTCGAGGCAGACCGGATCGACACCGAGGCCGAGGCGCAGACTCCCTCCGGAGCGCGGCTGCCCGTCTCCCCCGGCAGGCGCCCGTGCACCACTGCCACCGCACCCGCTGAGACCGAGCCCGAGCGCGGCGGCCAGCCCTACAGAAAGCACACGAACAGACCAGGAACTGCGCTTTGCCACGAAGAAATCCCCCAGATCGTTCCGCCGGATCGACGGACCATGAAAACAGGGCAGAATTCAGCCGCTCCCCAGGTCCGACCACATTTCGATCGCAACCTTCCGCACGACTTCGGGAATTCTCTCGAACCGCGCTGAAGCGCAGCTAAAAGGGCGTGGCGCCACACTCACGACGTCAGCCCGCACGGACGGGGTGGAGCTCGACGGGCCGGGCCGCGGGTGAAGCGGGCCGAGACCGAGATCCTGGCGGAGGACCGGCTGATCGTGGAGCACCAGCGCCCGGCCCGGATGCCACTGGCCCGCCCGCCGTCATCCGGATTCCGCCACGCCGACGAACAGCTGGACCGGCCCACGCGAGAAAGGAACTATCGTTCCGGCGTGGGCGTGTTCGCTGCCCACGATCTGACCTGCCCCGAAAAGGAGACCCACGTGGCCCCTGTCCCGACCGGCCGTGTCACCGGGCAGGGCGATCGTTGCCTCCTCGTCCTCACCCGCACGTTCCAGGCTCCGTTGCGGGAGCTGTGGGCCGCGGTCACCGAACCTGAGCGGCTTGCCCGCTGGATCGGCACGTTCACCGGTGATCCGGCGTCAGGCCAGGTGAGCTTCCAGATGACGGCCGAGGAGGGCGCACCGGCCACGCAGGCCGAGATCCGTGAATGCACGCCCCCACACACCCTCCGCGTGCGCATTCATGCCGGAACGGAGCAGTGGTTGCTCGACCTCGAGCTCGCCGAGGCTGACGGCGTCACCACGCTGACCTTCTCCCAGCCGGGGCTCGACCCCGCCGCCGCGGAGAACGTCGGGCCTGGCTGGGAGTACTACCTGGACAGGCTGGTGGCCGCGGAGACCGGCGGCGAACCGGCCGCCGTCGACTTCGAGCGCGACTACTACCCGGCGATGCGGGACCACTACCAGCGGCAGGCCTCAGCGCTGAGCCCTCAGGCCTGAGGCCTGCCGGAGCTGAGGCCTGCCGGAGCTGAGGCCTGCCGGAGCTGAGGCCTGCCGGAGCTGAGGCCTGCCAGAAGAACGCCGGGTCAGCCGCCGGCGGGCAGGTCCGCGCAGGAGGACTCGTCCGGCAGCAGGGGGCGGAACGTGAGCCGCCACTTCGCACCCTCGGACGTCCACGGGGTGATGGCGTCCGCCGTGCGCGCCGCCGCCAGCACCTTCGTCGCGTCGCCACCGCCGGACGTCACGCAGCTCAGGCCGAGGCCTTCACCGTACGGTTCACCGGGCAGCGGCGGGCCGGGCCAGGGACGTGCCTCCCGGCTCATCGCACCTCCGCCGCCGCACAGGTAGGGCAGGTCACCGACGGGCGCACTGCCGGCGGGCGTGCCGACGCTGGGCATGCTGCCGCCGGGCGCACCGCCGTCCGATGACGGCGCGGGGCAGTTCGCGCCCCACGGCTCGGCGAACGCGACGACTGCGGTGGGGGTGTACTCCTCCGGTTCGCCGACCGCGCCCGCGCCCAGGGTGGCGGGCAGGTCGGTGAGCTCGGTGTACAGGCGCTGGGCGGCCTTGCGCGCGGACTGCTGGGCCGCGGTCAGCCCGGTGCCGTCCGCCTCGGTCAGCGCCGACACCTCCATCGTGCGCACACCGGCCGCGGTCCGGACGGTGAACCGGGTCGACGGGGCATCGGCGATCGGCGGCTGGCCGAAGTCCGGTTCGGTGCCGACACCGGCCGCGACCGCGCGGTCGACGAGCTTCTGGACGTCCGCAACCGAGATCCGCCGCAGCTGGAGGTTCGGCAACGCCGGGCCGGGCCACACCGCGGCCACCGGGCCCTCGGCGAGCACCCGGCCGTCGTGGTAGATCGCGACCAGCGGTAGCCGGGTGGCCAGCATCTCCGGTGTCACGAAGCCGCCGATCCAGTCCACCCGCACCGCCGTGGAGTCCGCATCGAGGCCGGTAGTGGCACCGGCGCCGGGGCTGTCGCGGGCCGGGGCGTCGGCGGGACCACCGCGAGCCGGCCCGCCGGCGGAAGCTCCGGTGCAGGCCGCGCTCGCCAGTGCGGTCACCAGCGCCAGGGGTAGGACGGCCGCCCTCAGACGTCCGCCGCGGAGCATTGTCATCGCCATGGCCTTTAGACGGCGCACTCCCCGATCCGGTTCACCGCCACCGCGCGTTCGTCCGGGGGCACCTTGCTGGGCGTCGCCGACTCCCTGCCGTCATCCGTCATCGGTACCTTCCGGCCTATGATCGGTGGGGATTCTATTTGCCTGCCAGTATCTTTCGGCGCAATCCGCTCGAGACGCGGGACCTCCGCACGTGACGCCAGTGCTGACCTGATGGCCGGGCCCGGGCAGGCCACCGCGGACGAAAGGCGGGCGACACCGCATGAAGCCCCTCGGCCCCGACGACCCGCGTACCGCGGGTGCCTACCGACTCGTCGGCGTTCTCGGGGCTGGCGGGATGGGCCGGGTGTACCTGGGCCGCAGCCCGGGTGGGCGCAACGTGGCCATCAAGGTGATCCGCCCGGAGTTCGCGGACCATCCGGAGTTCCGCGCCCGGTTCCGGCGTGAGGTCGAGGCCGCCCGGCGGGTCGGCGGCCGGTGGACCGCGCAGGTGATCGACGCGGACGCGGACGCCGAGCGGCCCTACCTCGTCACGGTGTACGTCCCGGGCCCGTCGTTGCTGGACGCCGTTCACCGGCACGGCCCACTGCCCGCCCCGACCGTGACGGCTCTGGGGGTCGGCCTCGCCGAAGCGCTGATCAGCATTCACGCCGCGGGGCTGGTACACCGCGATCTCAAACCCTCGAACGTGCTGCTCACCGTCGACGGCCCGACGGTGATCGATTTCGGGATCGCCCGCGCGGTGGACTCGACAATTCTCACCCAGTCCGGCTCGATGATCGGCTCGCCGGCCTTCGTCTCCCCGGAGCAGATCACCGGCGCGGACATCGGGCCGGCCAGCGACGTGTTCGCGCTCGGCGGCGTGCTGGTCTTCGCCGCGACAGGCAGCGGGCCGTTCGCGGGCACCGGGACACCCGCCGTGCTGTACGGAATTCTCAACGGCGAGCCGCGGCTGGACGGCGTACCGGCCGAGCTCCGCGCAACTGTCGAGGCCTGCCTGCACAAGGCCCCGGCCCTGCGCCCGCGGCCCGCCGAGCTCAGGCGTGCCCTCCTGCCGGACGATCGTGCCGGTGGCGCGCTCTGGGCCCGCTGGCTACCGCCGGAGCTGGTCACCGGTCTGATCCGGCAGGCGGTCGACGTCCTCGACCTCGAAGGTTCCGGCGGCCGGCCCGAGTCCGTCCGCTCCGATGAGGCGGTGTCCCACGACGCCCCGTCGCACAGCACCGTCACCCACGCCCCGTCGCACAGCACCGCGTCGGCGGAGATCCCCGACCTGACAGCGCCGCCGGGGCAGGCCGGTCGGGACGGCCAGCGGCGCCTGCTGGCAGTCATCGCCGCCGTGGCCGCCATGTGCCTGGTGATCATCGTGACAGCCGTCGCGCTGATCGGCTCCCGCGGCTCCGGAGACGACGCGGAGATCGCCGACAAGGCCGGCACCAGGTCGCCCGCATCCCTCTCCGACAGCACAGGCCCCGGGGTCCGCAGGACGGCACCGGACGGATCGGGCCCCGCCGCGTCCCCGCCACGCCCCGGCCCGCTGCCCGCTGGCTACACCGGGACCTGGGAGGGGCGGGTCACCTCACATCTGGGCGTCACCCAACAGGTAGTGATCACCCTCCGGGCCGGCTCCGCCGGCGAGGTCGTCGGGCGTTCCGAGTTCACCCTCGACGGGCTGGGGGACCTGGTCATCTCTGGCTCGTCATCGGTGCGGTGCGTCGGTGACCTGGAACTCGTCGGTCTCTCCGACGGCGCGGCCGTCCCGGGAATCGTGCTGCGCGATGTCCCGGGCTCCGGCCCGAATCCGACCCTGTTGGGCCTGCGGATGTGCACGAGCGGCGGAACGAGCCGGCTGGCTCTGACCGGCGACGACGAGCTGACCTTCCAGTCCGACGAGGACGACGGCGGGCGCCCGGCCGGCACCCTGCGCCGCCGCGGCTGACCGACGGCGCCAGCTGCTCGGCCGGGGCTGAGGCTGGCGCGGGTAAGGCCTCGCGGGTAAGGCCTGGCCTCAGGCCTACAGGAGCTGGCCGCCGTCGACGGCATATTCGCTGCCGGTGATGAAGCTCGCGGCGGGTGAGGCGAGGAAGACGACGGCCTCGGCCACGTCCTGCGCGGTTCCGGCTGACGGACCGGCATCACCCTCATCAGTTAACAGTTTAGGCGCGCACTCCAGTGCGCTTGACCGATGTGTCGCGACACACGTACGCTTCCCCCGGACGGGTATCCACGAACAGGTGATGTGACACAGCTACTCGCGTCCCAGCCCGGACGCCCTGTGACGGTCGGGCGCCGGCGCCCGACGTACTCCCGTACGCGAGCGTGGGCGCCAGATGTAGGTCGGAGCCACACCCGCCCACAGCTGGCGGGGGATCCGGGAAATCCCTCAGAAAATGGCCGTGCCCCGGGCGGCATGCATGCAGAGGCGTGCCCGGGGCGTACGCCCACAACTCTACGCCACCCACGATGCCGACGCACCCACCTCGGGGGACTCCATGAGCGCCGAACCGCCCGACTGGATCCGTGATCTTCTGTCCCCACCGCGCCTTACGCCCTATCTGCGCGCGGTCGGTGGATCGGCCGAGGCGGGAATACGTCTCTACTGGTGGAACTCGGCCGTCTCGGCCGCCTTCTACGGACCTTTGCACTGCCTCGAGATCGGCCTGCGCAACACGCTGCACGACACGCTCCGTCGGCACTACGCCCGTCCCGACTGGTGGACCCTCACCCAGCTCAAACCGCATGGTGCCCGCAAGGTGAAGGAAGCGTACGAGAAGCTCGCCGGGTCGGACGGCCGCCAGTTCGGCCCGGACGACGTGGTCGCCACACTCACCTTCGGCTTCTGGGTCGCCCTGCTCAGCCGCGGATACGACCGGACGCTCTGGGTCCCCACCCTGCATCGTGCGTTCCCGCATTACCGGGGGTCGCGCCGCGAGCTGCACGACAGCCTCGAGGCCATGCTCCTGCTCCGCAACAGAGTGATGCACTACGAGCCGATCCACCATCGCGATCTCGCCGCTGATCGGGCGAAGATCTATCGCCTGCTGGGCTACCTGTCGCCGGAGGCAGCACGGGAGGTCGAACCTCTCGATCGCATTCCGGAGATACTGTCCCGCCGAGAGGGGATCCACAGCAACGCCTACCTGCCAAGGTTCTGAACCACGGTGGATGGAGCCTGCGGTCTCGTTCTTCCCGACCGGTCCGTCGATCACGGCACTGCCGCTGGCGAGGTGAGGAACGTATGACCGGCCCTGCCTGGGTGTCGGCCACCGAGATCGCTCGGGGCGCCGGAGTGAAACCGGCCGCGGTCAGCAACTGGCGAAGGCGACACGTGGGCTTTCCCGCTGCCGAGCAGCGGGACGGCCGCGAGGTCTTCCAGGCGGCGGAGGTTGCCTCCTGGCTTGACGGCCGTGCGGTCGCCGCCCCGGACCGCCGGGTCGATGAGGCGCCGGGCGCCACCTACGGCGACCGGTTCCGGCTGGCCGTCGAGGTCCCCGAACCAGAGCCCGGACTGCCGAAGTCCGCCGATGTCCCCACAGGTACCGGTGGCCGGCTGTGGCGGGCACTCGCCGACGCCTACCGAGGCAGGCTCTCGGTAGGCGTCGGTCAGCTGCCCCTCACGGGCCTCGCATTCACGCTGCTCCACCTCCGGTTCCAGGAGGAACAGCGATGGAAGGATCTCAGGGCTGCGACTGAGCGGGGGCTGCCGCGCGAGGTGCGAGAGCTCGTCTGGCGTGCACAGGCGGCGGGCGATGGGCCCGACCTGTCGCCTCTGTTCGAGAGCCCGTACGACGTCCACCGACTCGCACCAGCGATCGAGATCCTGGACTGCCTCGAACCGGCGTTCGGTAACAGCCGCGGCGGTATTCCGACTCAGGCCGGGCCGATCGCCGACGAACTGCTGGCGCACGCGACGACGGCTGGCGGTCGGCGGTCAGGCCTTCTCACGACCCCCCGCTCCGTCGTTCGGATGGCGGTCCGCCTCACGAACCCCGTCGGCGGCGAGCGGATCCATGACCCGTTCTGCCGCGCGGGTGAGTTCCTCACCGCTGCCGCCGACCATGTCAGATCGCGGAACCCGAACACCTCGGGTCTGATCGCCAGTGGTCATACGAGCGATTCCTCGATCGCAGGGATCGCCAGAATGAACCTGCTCCTGCATGATCTCGCCCCACAGAATCTGCGGGTCGGCCACGCAGGTTGGCCCGACCAGAAGCCGGACGAGATGTTCGACCTGGTCCTGGTCAACCCGCCGTTCAATGACTCATACTGGCAGGACACCACCTTCCTGAATTCTTTCTGGCCCTACGGCGAACCTCCGAGCCACAACGCGAACTACGCCTGGCTGCAGTTCGCGCTGACTTCCCTGGCCAAGGATGGTCGGGCCGCCGTCGTGATGCCCGTTGGGGCCGGTTCATCAGCCAACCCCCGGGAAAGTTTCATCCGGGCCGCCATGGTCAGCGCTGGTGCCGTCGATGCGGTGGTGTCACTGCCACCCCGGCTCTTCGCCCACACGTTGATTCCGGCGACACTCTGGATACTGCGCCGTCCAGACCACGACCGTGACGACGTGCTGTTCATCGACGCCCGCGGCGCCGGGACGCCGGTCGACCGGATTCGCCTCGAACTGCGTGACGAGGACATCGACCGCATCGTGGCGGCCTATCAGGATCGGTCAGTGTTGTCGTCGGGGACGGTGATCTCGCACCCGGTGGCCAGGCGGCGGATCAGCGAGGATGACTACGCGCTCAGTCCGGGCCGCTACCTGTCCTTCACCTCCCCGTCTGCCGCCGTCGCCCTTGGCGACCCCGCCCACGCTCGGGCCTCGATCGAGGATCTCCGTCACGACCTGCGCGGGCTGCGTCGGCAGGCGGCTGAGGCCCAGGAGCGGGCGGAACTCCAACTGGACTCGGTAGGCGAACTTCTGGACACGACCGCCACCAGCTGGAAACGGCTACCTCTGGGTGACGTGTGCGACGTACTCGCGGGTTTCTCCGGCGCGATCAGAACGGACCACAACGGGCCTTCCGGAACAGCGGTCGTCAAGCCCAGGAATCTCGTGGAGAACCGGATCTCGCCGGAGATGATCGACCATGTCGAGCCCGACCTGGCAGAAAAACTCACGCGGTACCGACTCAGGCCGGGTGACATCGTGTGCGTGCGAACCGGCCAGCTCGGCCGACAGGCCCTGGTGACCGAGGAGCAGCGCGGTTGGCTGATCGGCACATCCTGCCTGCGCCTGCGCCCAAACGAATCCGTGGACCCCAGCTACCTGCTCTACTATCTGGCCCTTCCCCAGACCCACGAATGGCTGCTCGCCCATTCGACCGGCTCGGCGGTCAGGCTGGTCACCGCCGCGACCATACGCCGACTTCCGCTCCTGCTTCCGGACCGTGGTCAGCAGGAGCGGATCGGCGTAACGGTGAGTGCTTTGGATGACCTTGCGGCACTCCACGACCGGATCCGCAGGGCTGGTACCGGGCTCCGCGACGCGCTTCTCCCGCTGGTTTTTCGTGATCCGGGATGAGGGGATCCGATTGCCGCGGAGCGGTCGGCACCAGACCTACATCAGCTGGCCGCCGTCGATGGCGTATTCGCTGCCGGTGATGAAGCTCGCGGCGGGTGAGGCGAGGAACGCGACGACCTCGGCCACGTCCTGCGCGGTTCCGGCGCGGCCGAGCGGCAGCTCCTTCCCCAGCCGGTCGACGGTGGACGGATCGAGCATCGGGGTCGCGATCGGGCCCGGCACCACCGCGTTCACCCGGATCCGGTCCCGGCTGAGTTCTTTGGCCGCCGACTGGGTGAACCCGCGGAGCGCGAACTTGGAGGACGAGTACGCACTGTGGTTCGCGAACCCGCGGACGGCAGCGACGGACAGGGTGTTGACGACCGCGGCGTCGTGTTCCTCGGCCGCCGCGCGCAGGGCCGGCAGCGCGGTCCGCACGCCCAGGAAGGCGCCGAGGCAGTTGATCTCCCACAGCGCGCGCATGCCGTCGCCGGTCTCCTCCGGGATCGAACCACTACGGAGCACTCCCGCGTTGTTGACGAGGACGTGCAGGGCGCCGAAACGTTCGACGGCGATCTCGACCACCCTCCCCCAGTCGTTCTCGCTGCGGACGTCCCCCTGGCAGTCCACGACCAGCGGGTCGCTGCTCTCCGGGGTGGTCAGATCCATGGCGACCACGGCGTAGTCCTGTGCGCGCAGGCGGCGGACGACCGCGGCTCCCTGCCCTCTCGCGGCACCCGTGACGATGGCGACCCGGTGTGTCATTGCGCTTCTCCTGTCAGGTGAAGAGATAGGAACCGGGCTCGACGTCGCGGGTCATCCGCCAGTAGTCGACCAGGCGCCAGGGGCTCAGGACGTGCACCCTGCCGTCGTCGCCCTTGTACCAGGAATGCCGCACCGCCGGATGCGCCCAGACCGTGCCGGCGAGTTCGGCCCGCAGCCGCCCGACATAGTCGTCGAACGCCTGGGTGGTCACCTCCATCGACCGGTACCCGCCCGTCAGTAGTGCCCGCAGGCACGATCCGATGAAGCGCAGCTGGCATTCCGAGTGGAAGATGATGCTCCCGGCGTGCGCGAGGTTCGTGCCGGGGCCGTACATCAGGAAAAGGTTCGGGAAACGCGGCACGGTGATACCCAGATGTGCCGCGGGGCCGTCCGCCCACTGTTCGCGCAGGCGCGCTCCGCCGCGACCGGTGATGTCCATCGGGGCGAGGAACTCGTTGGCTCGGAAACCCGTCGCCAGGACGATCACGTCGACCTCGAAACGCCCCCGACCGGTGACGACGGCGTCGGGCTCGATCCGGATGATCTCGTCACGGACCAGGTCGACGTTGTCCCGGCGCAGGCACCGCAGCCAGCTTCCGTCGTCCTGCAGCAGCCGCTTCCCCATCAGCGGGTAGTCGGGAATCACCTTCGCGAGCAGTTCGGGGTCGTCGCCGACCTGGCGCTCGATCCAGGACAGGAGCACCCGGCGCCGGGCCTCGTTCGCGGCGTTGACGGACTCCGGGAGCCCCGGCCAGTGCGGGTCCACCCGGACCAGGTCCAGGGCCTTGTCGCTGGCCTGGTACATGAGCATGAACCGGTACCAGGACGCGTAGCCGGGCAGATGGCGCATGGCCCATTTCGCCCCGTCGTCCACGGCCTGGCGGTATTTCCGGTTCGGTGCCATCCACTGGGCGCTGCGCTGGAACACGACCAGGCTTTCGACGTCCTGCGCGATCGCCGGGGCGACCTGGAAACCGCTCGCGCCGGCGCCGATCAGCGCGACCCGTCTTCCGGCCAGCCCGACCGAGTGATCCCAGCGAGCGGTGTGGAAGACGGGGCCCGAGAAGGTGTCCAGGCCGGGGATCTCGGGGGTCAGCGGGCGGTTGAGCTGCCCGACCGCCGAGATCACGACGTTCGCGTCGAGGCGGGTCCGCGTCCCGTCCGGGCCGCGGATGACCAGGTGCCATCGCGAGGCGACCTCGTCCCACGTCGCGGAGAGCACCTCCGTGCTCCAGCGGACGTGCGGCGCGATGTCGTGGCGGCGCATCACCTGCCGGAAATAGCCCAGCAGCTCGGGCTGCTGGGAGAAGTAGCCGCCGAAGCCGTCGCTGGGCTCGAACGAATAGCAGTAGAAATGGTTGCCGACGTCCACCCGGCAGCCCGGGTAGCTGTTCTCCAGCCAGGTTCCGCCGACGTCCGCGTTCTTCTCGATGATGGTGAACGGAATCCCGGCCTGTTTGAGGCGAACCCCGGCGAGCAGCCCGGACTGGCCGCAGCCGATCACGACGACGGAAAGGCCGTGGCGCGCCGCGGCGTCGAGGTCGCCGAGATCCAGGCGCCGGGGGTCGTCGCCCGCGATGTTCATCTCCTCCAGGAACATCTCGGCGTACTCGTCGGCGACCGGTTCGCAGACCAGCCAGGCCATGATCTCCCGCGCGAGCGGGCCGGGCGGCGGTGGCACCGGCGGGCAGCCGGCGTCCCGGTAGACCCGGATCGCGGCCAGCGCCTGCTCGCGCAGGGCGCGTGACTCGTGCTCCTCGAGCCCGCCCTGGAAGTCGTTCGGAATGAAGGTCCGCGGCCGCAGCGGCCCGCGGACGAAGGCGGGGTCCCCGGTGAGATGGGCCATCGACGCGACCAGCGTCGGCACGCTGACGCCTTCCAGGAACGCGGCGATCTGGTCATCGTCCTGGGTGATCGGAGGAAGTAAGGAGGACGAGGAGCCTTCGGTTCTCCGGGAGACGCCGGCTGGCATTCTTTTCATCCTTCCCGAGCGGGCATCCGGTCAGGTACGGGTCACTGGTGGATCGGGACGCCGCTCAGCGCCGTGACCGCGCGGGCGACCTCGGCCGGGGGCAGCGGCCGCATGATGTTGTGCTGGACGGCACCGAGCAGGTAGAGGTGCACCGCGCGGGCCCGCTCCGCCGGCTCCGGGACACCGCATCGCCCGATGGCGTCCTCGAACAGCGCGCGAATGGTCTCGAAGCAGGTCAGCACCTCGGCGTGGGCGCCCCGGGGCCAGGCGTGCGCCAGGTAGGTGGTCCACAGGACCAGGCTGTTCAGCCTCGCGGTCTCACCGAGCGCCACGCCGCCGCCTTCCGGCGCCGTCTCGCCGCCCGGCACGGCGACGCCGCCTGGCTCCGCGATGCCACCTGGCTCCGCGGTGCCGTCTCCCGGAGGGAGGAAGGTCCGGACCAGGGCGCGGAACGCCGCCGGGCCGTCGGCCGCGGCGTCCATGTGCTGGCGTACGCGGTCGGCGAGCTGCCGCAGGAAGGTCAGGACGGCCAGGTCGACAAGCTCGCCCGCGTTGTCGACGTAGTAGTGGACCGTGCTCTTCGTCAGGCCGGCCTCTTCGGCGACGGCCCGGGTCGTGCAGGCGGCGATCCCCGAGCGCGCCACCAGACGTGCCGCGGCCTGCGCGATGCGCGCACGTGCCGCCTGCTGGTTCGGCGACCAGCGTGCGGCCTGGTCTGCGGTGGCAGCCGCCGGCTCGCTGCCCGGTTCGCTGACCGCGGGGCCCGTCATGCGGCATACACTCCGATCCGGACAAGCGTCCGAGGAGTTCGGACATCCGTCCAAAGCATAGCCGTCGCGCGACAAGGAGGGCGGGCCGATGGGCAACGCCGAGGTCAGGCTGTCACTGCCACCGGGGCAGGACGCGGACGCCGCGGAGCTCGCGGCCCGCATCAGGCAGCTCGGCCAGCCGTCGATGCGCGAGCGGGGAGTCGACGGCGCGCGTGTCTACCTGGAGGAACGGTCCGCGGCCGGGTCCGCCGGGCCAGACGTCGACCACCTCCACGACATCACCGTGGACGTGCCGGGCCGGGCCGGGGTGCCGGTTCGCATCTACCGAGCGCGGCAACGGCCACAGGCAGAGGCTGACGCAGGTCTCCCGGTGGTGGTGTACTTCCACGGCGGCGGCTGGGTCATCGGCAGTGTCGCCGCCTCGGACTCCTTCTGCCGGCGGCTCGTCCACGCCGCCGACTGCGTGCTGGTGTCGGTCGACTACCCGCTGGCGCCCGAGCATCCCTACCCGCACGCCGTCGACAGCGCGGTCGCCGCCATCGCATGGTCGGCCGCCCACGCCTCGGAATGGGGAGGCGACCCGGCCCGGCTGGTGGTGCTCGGCGACTCGGCCGGCGGGAACATCGCCACCGTCGCCGTCCGCCGGCTGCTCCACCGCGGCGGGCCGCCGGTGGCCCGGCAGATCCTCGCCTACCCGGTGACCGCGGGCGAGCAGCACCGCGCCGGCGGCCACTTCGGCGACGACTGGCCCCTGACCGACGACGACCTCAACTGGTTCTTCGACCACTACGTACCGGACCCGGCGCTGCGCCAGGACCCGGATGTGGCACCGCTGCACGCCGACGTCCAGGACCTGCCGCCCACCACGCTGCTCCTCGCCGGCTGCGACCCCCTCGTCGCCGAAGGCCTCACCTACGCCGACCGGCTGTGGCAGGCCGGCGTCCGCGTCGACCTGCACCTATACGCCGGGCAGATCCACGGCTTCCTGACCCTGGACCCCGCCGCCCTGCCTCGTGCCGAGGAGGCGCTCGGTCTCGTCGCCAACGCCATCCGCAACACCTGACGGCGCCAGCCCCACGACGTACGCCTCAGACAGCGTCGCCGCGGGGACGCCGTGGGGACCGCCGGGAAACGGTCATGGGCTCTGCGCGGCCTGCCCGGGCACGAGGCTCCTGCGCAGCCCGGAGACCGCCTCGTCGCTTACCCCCACCCGCGAGGCCCACCCGTCGACGCCACCGAACCTGTCGCCGACCAGGCCGAGGAAGTGGATCATCGTCAGGTTCCGCAACATCACCGGCTTTATTCCGTCAGCGCTCTGCGCGACGTAAAGCGGATTCGCCCGCAGGCGCTCCGCGATGGTCAGCGCATGGGAGTTGCTGGCGATGTAGTCCGAAATTATGTGCTCGTCCGTGACCTCGACGAGGCCGAGCAGGAGAGCCGCGACCAGCCCGGTACGATCGCGCCCCGCAGCGCAGTGGAAGAGTACCGACTCGCCCACCGACACCGCACCCGCGATGATGGCGATGATCTCCGCGAGGGCCTCCGCGCCCTCGACCAGGTTCGCGAAGTAGCCCTCGGCGAGCGCAATGGGATCGCGGCCGTCGGGGAAGGGCTCGCGACCGATTCTCCCCTCGGGAACCACCGAGACGTGGACGCACCGCACCTCGGGCAGGAGCCGCTGGTCCTGAAGCCCGTCCCCGTCGGATTCCTCGCGCGTTCGAATGTCCACGACCGTACCGACACGCATCTCGTTGACGAGCCGGTGCCGGTCCCGCTCCGACATGCGGTCCAGGGCGCCGGACCGATACAGGACACTCGACAACGTACGCAAACCGCCCAACGTGGAGAGACCACCGAGATCCCTCGCATTGGTTATCCCGTCAAAGGGTGTCAAGTTCCCCAAACCAGACCTTTCACCGGAATTGGACCACAATTCACCATGCAGCTACACAAAGCTCGACTCGAACGTAATCCATAAGATTCTTCACGCTTTCCAGGCCCGCTTTGGAGTGTACCGCCGCCCAGGTTTTCTCCATACCGCAAGCAGGGCACGAATCAGCGGGTCACCGAGCCAGGGGAATCCGTTGCCGAGCACGGCGGCCCGGCTGGGCGAGTCCGAAGAGTGGAGGATTTTGCGTTCTGACGACCAAAATCCTCTCTTCTCGCGGATTGCCAGTGACGCTGCGCCCCTTTGCGCGCCTCCCGCAGGAGCCCTGCCTGTCGCCCCGACCCGAGTTCGGGCGGCGGCCGAACGAGCGGGTCAGACGCTCAGCCGTCGATAGCGGGCGAGGCGGCGGACGTCGTCCGCGGTGGGCCGCGCGGTGCAGGGTGCGACGGCCGCCTCCAGCCGGGCCTGGACGCCGGCCAGGTCGAGGCGCAGGCCGATCGCGACCAGTCCGTCGCCGCCGTCGGCCGCGAAGCCGGGCCTGGTCGAGCTGGAGCCGGGGCTGGTGCTGCTGGGCTCGGGGATGCCGGGCTTCGGGATGCCGGGCTTCGGGATGCCGGGCTTCGGGATGCTGGGCCGGGCGGCGATGTGGATCTGGCCGCCGACGAGGTTGACCACATGGGGGCGCAGACCGCGGCCGGTGTCCACGGTCACGGTGCCCTTGAGGCGGTAGACGCCAGGAGGGGGCCGCTCGATCAGATCGACCAGCCGGCCCGGGTCGACCGGGCCGGTGGCGAGCACGGTCACCGCGTCGGCCCGCGGGTGTGCTTCGCCGTCATGGTCGTGGGCGTGGCCCTCGCCGTCCCCGGCTTCGCCGGCCTCCCTGGCCGCGGCGGCGAGCGGGAGCTCGTCGATCGGGTCGTGCGGGTTCGCGGTGTCGAGGACCAGGGCGGGGTCAAGGCGCCCGTGCGTCGTCTCGACGACGTGGACCTGCGGGTTGGACTCGCGTACCCGGTCGGTGATCCGCCCCAGGATGTCCGCGCGGTGCTCCGGCGGGAGCCGGTCGGTCTTGTTGATCACGACGAGGGTCGCGGAGGCGAACCGGGCCGGGGGCAGGCCGGTGCCCGGGTCGACCGTGTCGAAGTAGGCGGCGGCGTCCACGACGTCGACAAGGCCGCCGGGGCGCACCCGAGGCACCCCGCTGAACCGGATGAGCCGGGCGAGCGCCGGCGGGTCGGCCACCCCGCTGGCCTCGACGATCACCGCGTCGAGGCGCAGCTTCGGCTGGCTCAGCTTCGCCAGCGCCACGTCGAGGCCGTCGGTGTCCGGCAGGCAGCACAGGCATCCACCGGCGATGGAGGCAGGCTCGTCCACCTGGCCGCTGACCAGGGCCGCGTCGACGTTGATCGCACCGAAATCGTTGACCACCACACCGAGCCGCGCCCCGGGGGCCCGCAGCAGGTGGTTCAGCACCGTCGTCTTGCCCGCGCCCAGATATCCGGTGAGCGCGATCACCGGCACCCGCACAGCCATCCCCACCCGCCTCCCCGTCTGTCGGCATCTTCCTCCTGCTCGGATTCCTCCCGCTCGGCGCCGGTATGGGAGCCCACGGCCGGACCATCCGGACCATCCGCGCCCCGCACGGGTGTGATGTCAGCGCGGTTCCAGCAGGACCAGGGGAATCACCCGTTTCGATTTGCGCTGGTATCCCTCGTAGACCCGGTTGCCCGCGACGACCCGCGGCCACAGCCGGTCGCGTTCCGCCTCCGTGGCGACCCGGGCGCGCATCGGGCGCCACGCGTCACCACGGAGGCGGACCTCGACGTCAGGCTGGGCGCGGAGATTGAGGAACCAGTCGGGATGGCGGTCGTCGCCGCCTCGGGAGGCCACCAACACGATCGCCGCGCCGTCGCGGACCGGCGAGGTGAGCATGATCGTGTGCTGGTGGCCGCTGCGGCGGCCGACCGTCGTCAGCTCCAGGACGGGCATGCCGATCGCATGCCAGCCGAGCCGGCCGCGGGTCGCCTTCAACAGCAGCCTGTGCGCGCTGTTCATGGCCTTGAAGCCACGCTCGCTCACCATGTCCCGGCCCTCGATCCGTCCTCGCCGCCCGGCCCGGCAAGCCTAAGGCCCGCTCCGCTCCGTGCCCCGTCGAGCCATCGAGCGGGTGGTCCGGTGGGCTGGTTGGCATTCGCGGCGGGTGACCCCCGATGGTCACGCACAGCCATGACTACTCTCAGAAACTAGGGGAAGACAATCCGTGCCCGTCGCGACCCTCGATGTGGCAACGACCGCGGCTAACCAGAGCCGACCATCCTCGTGCGCCGCCGATCGCGGTCGGTCGCGCCCGATGTCCACCCAATGGTCCGGTCCCGCTCGGGGCCTCAAAGGGGGGAACCCATGAGCTGGTCACGAACGTCCCAGCGCTGTGCGTCCCGCGCGTTCGTCCTGACCGCCACACTGACCGCGGCCCTGGCCACGCCGATCCTCTTCGCACCAGACGCCCACGCCCAGCCGACCAGCCCGGCCACCCAGTCGGCCGCGCCGACCTACGGGACGGGCTCACCGACCGGCGGAACCGGATCGCCGACCGGGACTGCCTCGCCCACCGGGACTGCCTCACCCACCGGGACGGGCTCGCCCTCACCCAGCGGCACGGCGAGCGCCGCACCCGGCGCGGCGGGCACGGCGGGCTCGAAGTGCCCGACGCTGCCGGAGGTCTCCGGCCCTCTGAAGACCTGGCAGTCCGTCGCCGACCTGCCCTCGGCGCGTGCCAACCTGGGGGCGACCGCCGGCTGCGACGGAAAGATCTTCGCGATCGGCGGTGAGACCACCAGCGGCGCGGCGGGCGCCGGTGGAGCGGGCGGAACCGCTTCGCCGACCGGTTCGCCGACCACAAGCCCCACCGCGACCACGTCCTCCCCCACCGGGTCGCCCCAGACCGGCGGTCCGACGACGCCGACGACCGGCCCGGCCGGTGGCGGGACGGGGCAGACGCCTGGTGTACGGCTGACGCCGGCCGCGTTCAACGGCGATATGCCGACTGACATGCCAACGGACATGCCGACCGACATGCCGACCGACATGCCCGGCTCGCCGGGCAACGACACGACGACGCCCACCACCACAACCACCACCACGTCGCCGGGCTCGACGGCGACGTCCAGCGGCTCGCCGACGTCGTCGGCCAGCGCCTCGCCGGGCGCCGGCGGCGCGGCCGTGTCACCCGGCGCGGGCACGCCGGTGGACACCGTCCAGGTGTTCGACCCGAAAAGCAGCGAGTGGTCCAACGCGGCGTCGCTGACGACCGCGCGCACCCACCCGGCCGCCGCCACCGACGCGAACGGAAACGTCTACGCGATCGGTGGGCGTACCGGTGACGACGCCACCCCGACGGACTCCGTCGAGGTCTACTCGCCGTCGAGCGGCTCATGGAGCAGCGGGCCGTCGCTGCCGAAGCCGATGGGCGACCCGAGCGCGACCCGCGGCAACGACGGGAAGATCTACGTCCTCGACTCCTCCACGCTGGCCATCTACGACCCGGGCAGCAGGAGCTGGTCCACGGCCGCGGCTCCGCCGTCGGCCACGACCTCGCCCGCGCTGGCGGCGCTGCCGGACGGCCGTATCCTCGCCGCCGGTGGGAGTGCGTCGGGCAACGGCAAGAAGGCCTCCTCCGACGCCTACGCGTACACGCCGGGCTCCGGTGGCGCGCCCGGCGGTTCCTGGGTTCAGGTAGCCGACCTGCCGACCGGTGTCTCGGACGCGGCGGCGGCGACCGGGCCGGACGGCCGGGTCTATGTGACCGGTGGCCGGGACAGCAACGGGAAGGTCGTCGGTGACACCCAGGTGTTCACCCCCGACGACGACAACTGGTCGGCCGGCCCGAGCGGGGCCCTCTCGACCCGCGCCGGCGCCGGTGCCGCGACCGGTGGTGACGGCCACGTCTACGTGACCGGCGGTACCTCCAGCTCCGGTACCGCGCTGGATTCCACGGCGTCGCTGAGCGAGTGACCCGCCCGCCGATCCTGTGAGGATCATCTGAAGTAAGATCATCTGTCGGCGCTGTTCTCCCGGGCGGTCCTCCCGGGAGAACAGCGCCGACGCGTGCGCCGGGCCCGCCACGGCGATCGGCCCGGCCCGGGCCCCCGACCGCGCCTACGCCGACGGGTGACCCCGTCGGGTACCGAGAGCCGCAAAGCGCGCCAAGCATGACATTCTGGTCGGTCATGCAGGACACCGGAACCGTTCGCGTCGACTTCGTCTACCACACCGGTGTCGGACGTCGGATCGCGGACGAGGCACTGCTCGCCGGCGGCTGGGACGAGCAGGGGCGGCCCGCCGCCGCGTGGTCGACGACGGCGATGGAGCGCTTCGTCGCCGAGGACGGCACCGCCGCCTTCCGCGCCTCGGTCACGCTGGACGCGAGTACCTCCTGGACCGTCGACTGGGGTGTGTGGCTGGTCCGTCCCGACGGCTCGCGGGTGTGGGGGATCCCCGCGGAGCTGGCGGACCCGCAGGTCACGACGCAGGTCCGCCAGCTGCGGGTCGAGCCGCAGGACGGGCCGGTGGCCCAGGCCGAGTTCCGGCTCGCGGCGCACCGGCACAACGGCGCACGACGCCTGATCCGCGACCCCGGCGCCGACGCCGGCAACGGGGCCGGGGCCGGCAACGGGGCCGGGGCCGGGGCCGGCACCACCAGCGCGAGCGCCGGCGCCGGCGCCGAGGCGGCTGAGCGGATCCGGTTCCGGGTCTGGGCGCCACACGCGCGTGGCGTCGAGGTGGCCTTCGCCGGGCCGAGCGGCTACATCGCCGACGACGGCCGAGGCGAGGACGACCAGCTCACCAGGCTGCAGATGCGCGCGGTGGCCGGCGGCTGGTGGGAGGCCGCCGCCCCCGGCTTCACCGACTGGGTCGGCCGGCGCTACGCCTACCGCATCGTGCGCGACGACGGCTCGGTGGCCTGGCGGTCCGACATGTACTCGACGCGCCAGTGCGGCGCCGGTGACGTCGACCCGTGCGGCGCCCCCTACGACGGGCCGGCCCACGAGCTGGACGGCGCCGTGAGCTGCTCGGTCATCGTCGACACCCGCGACGACGCCCGGTTCTGGGCGGACGAGTTCGACCCGGCCCGGCCCGTCCCGCGCCGCGTCGAGGACCTGGTCATCTACGAGCTGCACGTGGGCTCGCTGGGGTTCGGCCACACCGCGGCCGGCACCTTCGCCGACGCGACGGCCCTGCTGGACCACCTCGTCGACCTGGGCGTCAACGCCGTCGAGCTGATGCCCATGTTCGAGTTCAGCGGGACGAGATCCTGGGGCTACGGCAGCTCGCACCTGCTCGCCGTCAAGCAGAGCGCGGGTGGACGGGAGGGGCTGCGGGGATTCGTCCGCGCCTGTCACCGGCGCGGGCTCGCCGTCCTCATGGACGTCGTCTACAACCACTACAGCCCGAACGCCCAGCGCTGCGCCTGGCAGGTCGACAGCACGGCCGCGAGCCGGAACATCTACTACTGGTACGAGGGTGCCGAGACCGACCACCCCCACCCGGACGGCGGCTACCTCGACAACGTCTCCTCCGGCTGGGCTCCGCGCTACCACGACGAGAACGTCCGCGCGCTGTTCATCGCCAGCGCGGTGGCTTTGCTCGACGACTTCCACATCGACGGGCTGCGGGTCGATCAGACCACCTCGATCCACTCCTACAACCGCCTGCACGCGGACGGGAGCCCCGTCGGCGCGGCGAACATCGCCGGGCGCAAGTTCCTGCGCGAGCTGTGCCAGACCCTGCGCGTCGTCGACCCGCAGGTGATGCTCATCGCGGAGGACCACTCGGGCTGGGCCGAGGTGACCAGGCCCGCCGAGGAGGGCGGGCTCGGCTTCGACGCACGCTGGTACGTCGACTTCTACCACCACCTGATCGGCGACAAGGGTGAGGGACCGGAGTACGCGAAGCTGCTGCACACCGCCGGTCGCGACCAGCACGGCCCGCTGGCGATGGGCCGGTTCGGTGCCGCCCTGACGGCAGCAGCGGACCACGCCGTGGTCTACACAGAAAGCCACGACGAGGCGGGCAACGCCGAGCAGACCGCGCGCAACATCCTCGTCGCCGTCGACCACGCCCCGCTCGACGGCGAGACCGCCTGGTTCGCCCTCGCCCGGCTGCGGTGTGTCGCGGCGCTCACGCTGCTCTCCCCCGGCACACCGATGTTCCTGATGGGCGACGAGGTGGGTGCCGACCAGGCGTTTCTCCACGACTCGTTCACCGAGGCCAAGGAGGACCTCGCCGGGCTGCGCGCGAATCGCGGCGCCGGCCAGTTCGCCTGCTACCGGGCGCTCGTCGCACTGCGGCTGGGCAGCCCGACGCTGCGGTCGCGGTCCGTCGAGGTGGTTGCGGCCGACGACCCGGCCCGTCTGATCGCCTTCCGCCGCTGGGACGCGGGCGAGGAGTTCCTCGTGGTGGCGAGCCTGGCCAACGAGCCCGCGCCCGGCCGCACACTGTCGCACCCGTCGCTGGCCGGCCGGCGGTGGAAGCCGGTGCTGGACACCGACGCCGTGGCCTTCGGCGGCCGCGGCACCCGGCGGGAGCGGGCACTGTCCGCACGCGGGGAGACGCTCCGGCTCGACGTGGCGGCCGTCAGCGTCCGTGTTTACCGCAGGCGCACGTCAAGTTCACACCATGGACGTCCCTGGCGGCGGTGGGCGGGCAAGCTGGGCTGGTGACCACACCGTCGACCGAAGCCGCCAGCGTCCGAGGAGGCCCGTCCTGATCGAACGTTTCGTGCTCTGCTCGCGCGGCTGCCAGCACTGGGGTGCGCTCGGCGCCGCCGGTGTGCTGCTGCGGGCAGCCGCCGACCCGGATCCGAGGTACCTGCTCGTCCTGCGCCATCCCCGGTCGCATCAGGGCGGCACCTGGGCGCTTCCCGGCGGAGCGCTCCTGCCCGGCGAGTCCGCCCTGACCGGGGCGTTGCGGGAGGCCGAGGAGGAGCTCGGCCCGCTACCGGCGCACATCCCCCGTGCACACCCGCCCGCCCGCGAATACGTCGACGACCACGGGCAGTGGTCATACACGACGCTGGTGCTGGATGTCGGCACGATGTTCGAACCCTCCGCCGCCAACTGGGAGACCGCGGACTGGACCTGGGTCTCGGCCCGCCACGCGCTGACGATGCCACTGCTGCCCGCGCTGCGCGCGGCATGGCCGGCCCTGACCGCCGCCGTCTGACGCCGAGCCTGCGACGGCCTGACGCCGAGCCTGCGACGGCCTAGCGGCGTCGGTTCGGCGTCGGCGCGGCGTCGGCTCGGCGCCGCGTCCCCGGGCACCCGAAACACCGCGGGCCCGCACGGCGCCGGACGGGAAGGAGCCGCTCACCGGCGGTGTTGACTCACAACATGCCGTTGACTGGTGAATACGAGCCGAGCCCCGCCGAGTGGGTACGCAAGCAGGTCGAGGAGTACGAAAGCTCCGGCGGAACGCGCGGCACCGAGCTGCGCGGCGCACCGGTGATCATTCTGACGACCCTGGGCGTGAAGTCGGGCAAGATACGCAAGAGCCCACTTATGCGGGTCGAGCACGAGGGCCACTACGCGGTGGTCGCCTCCCTCGGCGGGGCGCCGAGCCACCCGGTGTGGTTCCACAACATCGTCGCCCATCCGCAGGTGGAGCTGCAGGACGGGCCGATCCGTCAGGACATGGTCGCCCGTGAGGTCACCGGGGCGGAAAAGGCGCTCTGGTGGGAACGCGCGGTCGCGGCCTGGCCGGACTACGCGGATTACCAGAAGAAGACCGAACGCGAGATTCCGGTGTTCGTCCTGGATCCCGTCCAGGGCGGATGACCGAACAGGACGGGTAGCCAAGAAAGCGACAGACAGCCGTACAGGAAACATTTCTTGCCACCCCGCTCCGTTACCGCAGAATTCCTTGGCCGAACGGCCGGCGGAGGCGATCTGGAGTAGCGTTCACGTCGCCTTGCCGAGCCATTCGGCGAAGGATTCATGAAACACGAGAGGGGATCAGCGAGAATGGACCAGCAGCAGCGTCAGCAGGTCGAGCAGCAGCTGCGTCAGAACTGGCGCCAGCTCCGGTACCGGATCCTGGACCAGTTCGGCCAGGTCAGCACCGCCGACCTTGACGCCGCCACCAGCGTCAACGACCTCGTTGCGCGGATCGCGGACAAGACCCACCACAGCGAGCGGTATGTCCAGAACCGCCTGCAGGAGCTCGCCGGTGTCGGTGCGGGCCAGAACATCTCCGGTGGTGACCGTCTCGGCGCCAACATCGGCCAGGTCGGCCAGCAGGGTCAGCCGTTCGGCGCTCAGTAGTCCGACTGCCGGCCGGCAGCCTGCACTTCGGCTGCCGGCCGGCAGTTCACTGAACCTTTTCCACCGTCGAATCGGGCTTCACGGCATCACCGGCCGCGAATCGTGAGATGGAAGGTTCACAGTTCGGCTCCAGGTCCGGCTCGCCGTCAGGCGGTCCGCCGGACTGTGAGCCTCTTCCATCGTCGGCTCGGACCCCCGGCAACCCTGGCGGTGCCCCGTGAGATGGAAGAGGCTCAGCATCGATCCGCTACTTGGCGCGCGTGTCAACGCACGGTTCACACCGCACCGCGCCAAGTAGTGCTCGAATCTCCAGAAGACCGTCGATCAGCTCGAGTGTCGCTGCGTCACGCGGGAGCCGTCGCAGCTCATCGAGCATCGCGTCGGTCTCCTCCACGGTCGGGACGCCGTCAATCGACGCCGCCAGCTCAACAATCGCGGCCATGATCCCACCATCTTCCGGATCCGTAGCGCGTACCGCGCGTCCGAATAACCCTGCTCGGCATGATGCCAGATCGGTGCTCATCGGGCATTACGCAGGTGTCAGGTCCGTTCGGCAGCCAGCGAGACGATCCCCCAATCCCGATCTCCGCGAACAGGCCACCATGCACGCGACGTCCGCGGCCAGGTCGTACGAGCGAGGAGCCAACCGCTTTCCGTGGCCTTTCTGTACCTGTCAGCCGAAGCCCACGTGCTCGTATCGGTGTAGTTACCCGCTCAGCACGTCATCAAGCTCACGCCGAGAAATGCGTCGGGCCCGGCCAAGGCCCGCGGCGAGAAAGGCGCGGCCAGGCGTCGACCGGACCGAGGTGACGAGCGCGGCCCGCGTGGGAGATCCGGCTCCCGGCCCGGTGGCCGGACCCGTCCGCCCGGCTGCGGGAGGGTCCGGGGAACATCGGTCCCGCACAGATCGTCG
Organism: Parafrankia sp. EUN1f; assembly: GCF_000177675.1. Lineage (GTDB taxonomy): Bacteria > Actinomycetota > Actinomycetes > Frankiales > Frankiaceae > Parafrankia. The sequence continues at coordinate 48,082 of NZ_ADGX01000019.1, read as the reverse complement.
TTCAGACGACGAACGTCATCTACGAAGCGGGGTCCACCGATGCCGTACTTCGACCTGGGGGTCGAGACGAGGCTGTTCTTCACCGACGACCCCGCCCAGGACGCTGACGACCCGGCGGCCGAACCGCTGCTCCTGGTCCACGGCTGGTGCTGCGACTCGCACGACTGGAACGCCCAGATCCCCGACTTCCTCGGCCACCACCGGGTGATCTCCTTCGACCTGCGCGGGCACGGCCGCTCCACCGGCTCCAAGGGCCTGCGCCCGAGGGTGCTCGCCGCGGACGTCGCCGCGCTGCTGCGCCAGCTCGGCATCACCGGGAGCGCCGGCAACGCAAGAGGCGCTGGGGGCGCTGGGAGCGCTGGGAGCCGGGTGGTGGCGGTCGGGCACTCGCTGGGCGCCATGGTGGCCAGCGCCCTGGCCGTCGAGAGCCCCGAGCTCGTCCGCGGCGTGGTCGCCGTCGAGCCGGCGTACGGCCTCGCCGAGGAAGAGGTCGAGCGGACCGCGCGGACGCTGGGTGACCTGGGCGCGCCGGGCACCCAGCAACGGTTGTTGCGCTACCTGGCCGCACTCGCCGGCCCCGAGGCGCCCCGGCCGCTGACGACCTGGCACCGGCGCCGGGCGATGGGGGTGCCGCTCGACGTGGCCCAGGCGGCGCTGGCCGGGATGTGGCTGACCGAGGACCAGTTCGGCAGCCGGGAGCGCAGCACCGCCTACCTGCGCGGGCGGTCCTGCCCGGTGCTGGCGGTCTACTCCGAGCGGCAGGGCGACCGGGCGGACTGGGAGCGCGGCCTCGCGACCGGGCCCTGCGACGAGGTGCATCAGCTGCCCGGCGGCCACTGGCTCCACCAGGAGCATCCCGACCTGTTCAACTCGCTCGTCCTCGGCTGGATCGACCGGCTGCCCGCCACCGATCGCTCGTCCCGCACCCGGGCCCGGTGTTAGCTTCACTTGGCGTGGAGCCTGTGACGTCCGAAGCATCGTCGGCGGAGAGTCCCGCGTTATCGCACCAGCCGTGCGGCTACCTGGCTCGGGCCTGGTGGGGCGACGTGTTGGTGGCCGAGTCCCGGGCCGCCGTCCGGGTGCGGGAGGCAACCGAAGATCCCGTTCTCTACTTCCCTCCCGCCGACGTGCGCACCGAGGCCCTGCACAGCGAGGGCCGCACCACGGCCTGCCCGGTCAAGGGCCAGGCGCGGCTGTGGACGCTCGAAGGCAAGGTGCAGGCCGGCTCCCGGGACTGGCACGACCCCGGCGGCGTGATCTCCGTCGACGGGCGCGACGCCGCCTGGGCCTTCTCCCAGCCCGCCCCCGGGCTGGAATGGCTGACCGACCTGGTCGCGTTCGACCACGACCGGGTGCGGGTCGAGGTGGTCGACGCCGGCCCGGATTCCGACGAACGCGACACCACGATCAAGCGGTTCCCCACCTGGGGTGACGCCGCGGACCTGATCGACATCATGAACGTCCGCCCGGCCGGGGACCGCCGGTACGTCAGCACCACGCTGGCGGGCGCGCGGCGGCCGGTCGTCGAGGCCAGCCAGATGCTCGGGCAGGCGATCGTGGCGGCGGGCCGCCACGCGCCCGAGCGCAGAGTCGTCTCGGCGCACATGGTGTTCTACCGGGCGGCGGACGCCCGGGAACCGCTGGAGTTCGAGATCGACGAGCTCAGCGCCGGCCGCAGCTTCTCGACGCTGGCCGTACATGTCTCGCAGGGCGGGCGCCGCCGCGCGAGCGGCACGCTGCTGCTCGACGTCACGGCCCCGGACGTCGTCCGCCACCAGGCCGCCACCGAGCCGTGCGCGGGCCCCCACGACAGCGAGCCGTACGACATGTCCGTCACCGGGCGGGACATCCGGATGGTCGACGCGGCGTACACCGACGACCCCGACGCCCCGGTCGGCCCGCCGGTCATCGACACCTGGGTCCGGTTCCGGGACGTCCCGGCGGACCCGCCGCTGCACGCCGGGCTGCTAACCCAGTTCACCGGCCACATCTCGATCGCGGCCGCGCTGCGCCCGCACGCCGGGGTCGGGCAGAGCCAGGCCCACCGCACGCTGTCGACGGGGATCAACGCGATCGGCATCTCCTTCCACGCCGCGGTGCGCGCCGACGAGTGGATGCGCTATCACCACCTGTCCACGTTCGCCGGCGACGGGATGACCCACTCGGAATGCCGGGTGCACGACGAGGCGGGCGCGCTGGTCGCGTCGTTCACCGTGGACGCCATGCTGCGCCCCTTCGCCCAGAAGGCGCACGCGGTGGACGACCGGCTCGCGCTGTGAGCCCGCCGGCGGGGCGGGCGGTCGCGGGCTATTCGGGCGTGATGGCCGAGGGCAGGTCCTGGTAACGCGCGGCCCGCTTGTCGAACCTGGCCTGGACGGACTCCGTCACCTCGCCGGGCTGGAAGGCGCCGCCCTGCCAGGTCGCGGTGTAGGCAAGCCCGTCGGCGACGGTGTGGTCCCGTGCGTGCAGCAGCAGCTCCTTGCTGCCCCACACCGCGACCGGGCTGTTCGCGACGATCTCCGCGGCGATCTCGCCGACGCCGCGGAGCATCGCGTCCCGGTCCGGGAACACCTGGTTCACCAGACCGGCGGCGAGAGCCTGCTCGGCGGGCAGCCGGCGCCCGGTGTAGACGAGCTCCCGGGCGAGGCCGTCCGGGATGACCCGCGGCAGGCGCTGCAGCGTCCCGAGATCCGCCGGAATTCCGATCTTGGTCTCCTGGACCGTGAAGAAGGCGTCCGCGGTGGCGTACCTCATGTCGCAGGCGGTGATCAGGTCGACGCCACCGCCGATGCACCCGCCCTGTACCGCGGCCAGCACGGGGACCCGCAGCCGTTCCAGGGCCGTCAGGGCCTCCTGCATCCGCAGGATCAGCGACCGGCGGGCGAGGTTGGCCCGGGCCGGCTCACCGTCGGCGAAGAGCTCGGCGCTGCCGAAGGCGGCCAGGTCCAGACCCGCGGTGAAATGCCGGCCGGTGGACGCCACGACGAGCGCGCGGACGGCGCCGTCCGCACCGAGCCGGGCCAGCGCCTTCGGGAACTCATACCAGAACTCCGGCTGGAACGTGTTGAGCTCGTCCGGCCGGGAGAGCACCAGCCAGGCGACCTGGTCGACGATGTCGATCTCGAAGTTGCGGCTACCCACGGCTGACTCCCCACAAAGGCACGGACGGCGAACGTTTCACACTGAAGCCTCGATCCGGTCATGCTGAGCCTCTGTCCGGTCGCACCGAGCCTCTGCCCGGCTCCCGGTCACGCGGCCGCGGCCGGCCCGGGCAGGAGCGAGGCGAGAGCGGGCACGAAGACCAGCGACCGAAGCGTGTCATTGAGATGCGTGCAGGTGCTTGTACCCCGCAGCTGCGCCCGCACCACGTCGCGCACGTCGGCGGCGGCGACGCCGGCCAGGCGGGACGCGCTCGCCGCCGCGAACGGGCATTCCACCCAGGGCAGGACCCGGGGATACGCCGTGATCTCCGTGAGGACACCGCTGGCGAGATCGAGCCGGGCGGTGACCGTGTACTCGTGGATGACGGTCTCGGGCCCGCCGTCGGACTGGTAGCTGTCCCGGAAGAACAGGTCCACGTCGGCGGCGCCGGGCACGGCCGGGGAGCGCACGACGTCCAGGCGGCGGTGCCGGCGCATGCCGTGCGGCGGCAGCGGCGGCATCTCGTGCCACCCCTGCGGGTCGTCGGGGCGGATGAGCGCAGGGGTGGCCGGGCCCGTCACCATCGGCGGCATGCCCTCCCGCTCGATGTTCTCGATGATCGTCCCGCCCTGGATCCAGCCGGCGCACTGGTCGGCCTGGGCCAGCAGGAAACGCCCGCCGCGCAGGACGTGCCCCATCCGGCTCACCGCGTAGCCCGAGATGAGCCCGACCACGGACACGTCGTCCAGCATCGCCGCGAGCAGCGGAAGCCTCTGGTCGAGCTCGGGCAACAGCTCCGCGAGGCGGCGGCGGAACCCCGACGTGCCCCCGGTGGCCACCAGCTCGCGCAGCTGCGGCACGGCTGGGTCGACCTCGAGGCGGCGGATCTCACGCCCACCGGAGAAGGCGAGCTCGAGGTGGAAGCGCGCCGCGTCGGCCTGCGCGGCCGAGCCGTCGGGCGCGGTGACCAGGTCCCGGCCGCGGCCGAGGAGGTGCAGGTCCCCGTCGGCCCCGTCCGGGTGCAGCGCGTCGATCGTGATCGTGCGCCGGACCGAGCCCGGACGGCGGACCGGGCTTCCCGCCACCGGGTCGTGCAGGCCCCGGCGGGCGTGCAACGGCGGCTCGGCGGGAGGTGGGTCCACGAACTGCCAGCTCACTGCGACGACCTCCCTCCGGGCCGGCCGGGACGGGTCAGCGCGCGGCGTCCAGGACGGCGGGCCAGTGCGCCTTGTTCGAGCCGCCCGCGTCGTAGAGGGTCGTCCGGGCGTAGACGCCGCCGATCTTGGCGATGAGGCCGCGCCCGACCTCCTCCGGCGAGCCGATCACGGAGAACTCCGCCAGCATCTCGTCGGTGATCAGCTCCGCCATGTCGTCCCAGCGGCCCTGCTTGGACAGCGTCGTCAGCTCCGGCTGCACCTCACCCCAGCCGTGCAGCTCGAGGACGGAACGGTAGGCCGGGGTGGAGCCGTAGAAAGCGATCTGCTTCTTGGTCGCCGCGACGGCGCGGGCCATCTCCTCGTCCGTCCGCCCGATCGTGACGAACGCCGGCCCGCAGACCGTGAAGCCGTCCAGGTCGTCGCGGCCGGCCCGGGCGCGACCGCGCAGCAGCGCCGGAATGGTCACTTCCTCGATATAGCGCATGGTGCTGAACGGATGGACGAAGAACCCGTCGGCGACCTCGCCGGCGACCTCCGTCATGCCCGGGCCGACGCCGGCGAGAAAGACGGGGGGCGGGCCGAACGCGTGGGGTTTCGGGGTGAAGAACGGCGTCATGAGCGTGTGGGTGTAGAAGTCACCGCGGAAGTCCAGCTTGGTGCCGTTCTGCCAGCAGTCCCAGATCGCCCGGACCGCGAGGATAAGCTCGCGCATCCGCGCCGCGGGATGCGACCACGGCATGGAGAAACGCCTCTCGATGTGCGGCTTGATCTGCGAGCCGAGACCGAGGACGAAACGCCCCTCGCTGTACTGCGCCAGGTCGTAGCCCAGGTTCGCCAGCGTCATCGGGGTGCGCGCGAAGGCGATCGCGATCGACGTCCCGACGGTGATCGAGTCGGTCACGATCGATGCCTGCAGGCACTGGAGGAACGGGTCGTGGCTGGTCTCCCCCACCCAGGCCCCGGCGTAGCCGTCCTTCTCGACCTCGACCGCCGAGCCCGCGGTCACGGCGATGTCGTCCGACAGGTTGTAATCGATCTTCACCGCTGCTCCTCGCCCCGATCCACCGCCGACCACCGGTCCTCAGGTTGGCGTCCCCGCACCGATGTAGGCAACCGATCCAGGCCTCATCGACAAGGCCCATAACAGGTCGAATCGATCTCGTAACGCACGGTATGAAATCCGAAGCCTCCGGGCACGGGTGAGGGAGAACCCGCACACGACAACCACCCTGCTGGAGGGATGACTTCATGAGTGCATCAGGCGACCGCGGCCACGATCTTCGCGGCCACGGCCACGATCTTCATGGCCACGCCTTTCACGAGCATGGCCGCGGCGGTGGCCACGGCGGCGCGGCCGGTGGTGCGGGAGCGGGCCAGGACCTGGGCGCCAGGGCCATGGGAGCACTGCTCCCGCTGGGCATCGGCTGGCTGCTGTTCGCACTGGCCATCCCGATGTTCGGACTGACCACCGGCAAGTCGATCGCCGTCCTGCTCGGGATCACGCTACTGCTGGGTGCGCTCAGCGAGTTGGTCACCGGGCTGGCTTCCGGCACCTCCTGGCGGCCCACGCACGCGGCCCTGGCCGTCGCGCTGGCCGCCGGCGGCATCGTGGCGCTCGTCTGGCCCAGCCCGACACTGGCCGTGGTCGCCCGGATCGCCGCCTGGTCACTGCTGGCCCTCGGCATCCACGCCCTGGTCTCGGCGTTCTCGCAGCGGCAGGCAGCGCGCGGGGGCACCTGGTGGGCTCCGCTGACCATCGGCGCGTTCTCGGTCGCGATGGCGTTCTGGGCCGCGACACATCACCACCCCACGTACTCGCTGACCGTCCTGTGGGTCGCTCTCACCGCGCTCGTGATCGGTCTGACCAAGTTCGCCGCGACCATGCGCTCCGCGGACGGTGAGGAGCCCCGCCTGGACGCCCTCATGCACAGCGGCTTCAGCGGGCGGGCGGCCGCCGGCGCCGCCCGGACCGAACAGCAGCCGCACCTGGACCCGGCCGCACCCGGCCGCGGTGGCGGCGAACGCTGAGAGCCCGGGCAGGCAGCGGACGCCATGGCGGCCGGCGGTGCGCATGCGCAGGCACGCGCACGCCGGCCGCTCGGGTCCGCATCCCGGCCCATGCAGTTTCGCCTGGTCGCAGTACGCCCTATTCGTCCGGTGCGTCGTGGATCTGTCGTCCGTCACATCTGGCGAGCGCGGGATCCCGGTGGTCGCCTAGTCTCCTTGACGACGTACGGGTGTTGACGACGTGCGGGTGGCAGCGGATCCCACCAGACCAGGCAATCACGGAGGCGGGCGGCGTGACGACGGAAACCGACGAGCGCGAGATTCTGACCGAGATCCGCGACGGGGTCTGTGTCATCACCTTCAACCGCCCGAAGGCGCGCAACGCGATCACCGCGACGATGGGCCCCGCCTACGCGGACGCCCTGCGCGCCGCGGATGACGATCCGGCCGTCCGCGTGATCGTCGTGACCGGCGCCGGTCCCGGCTTCTGCTCCGGCGCCGACCTGGATGTGCTGCGCGGCGGACCCGAGATGATCAAGAAATTCGTCCCGGCCCGGGAGGACCTGCCGACGCTGGCCGTGCGGCTGCGCAAGCCCGTGGTCGCCGCGATCAACGGCGCCGCCGTCGGCATCGGCTTCGCCTACATGCTGGGCAGCGACATCCGGTTCGCGGCCGAGTCGGCGAAGCTCGCGACCGCGTTCTCGCGCCTGGGGCTCGCCGCCGAATACGGCGTGTCCTGGCTGCTGCCGCGGGTGATCGGTGTGCAGGCCGCGATGGAACTCCTGCTCAGCGGGCGGACCATCGACGCCCAGGAGGCGGCGGCCATCGGCCTCGTCCACCGGGTTGTCCCGGACGGCACGGTGCTCGACGCCGCCCTCGCCTACGCGGCGGACCTGGCGGCCAACTGCTCGCCGTTCTCGTTCGCGACCATCAAGAAGCAGGTCTACGCCGACCTCGACCGCTCCGCGGACGACGCCCTCACCGACACGCTCCAGCAGATGGACATCGCCTTCGACGGCCCGGGGCTCGCCGAGGCGCTCACCGCGCGGACCGAGAAGCGGTCCGCGGTCTTCGACGCGCTGCCCGCACGGGACTGATCACCGCCCCGAGCGGACCGGAACCGACCGGGACCGGGACTGGAATAGCCTGGCCGGCAGGGCTGGCGGGGAAGGGCCAGGCTGGCGGGGAAGGGCCGGGCAGCCCGGTCGGTCAAGGGGCGAGCGGCTCGGATCCGCAGGCCGCAGGCCGTCGGCGGCTGAGGGCTCCGGTCGCCCCGGAGGCCGCGGCGACGCACCTAACCTGGGCATTCGTGACCACCTTTCTCCTCAGCGTCCACGTCCTCGCCGCGATCATCGCCGTCGGCCCGGTGACGGTCGCGGCGAGCATGTTCGCCCCGGCGGTGCGGTCTGCGCTGCGTGAGCCCGACCCCCGGGCCGAGGGAATGGTCAGCACCCTGCACCGCATCTGCAACGTGTACGCGGCGATCGGCATCGTGGTGCCGATCCTCGGGCTGGCCACGGCCATGAGCATGGGCGTGGTCGGCGACCCCTGGCTGGTGGCCTCGATCGTGCTCACCGGGATCGCCGCGCTCGTCCTCGCGATGGTGGTGCTCCCCAGCCAGCAGCAGCTGATCGAGCAGGTGCGGACGTCCCCGGGGTCGGCCGTGAGCACCACCCGGGTCGCCGTGACCAGCGGCCTGTTCAGCCTGCTGTGGACGGTGGTCACCGTCCTGATGATCGCCCGACCGGGCTCGACGACAGGCGTCTAGCCCGGTGGCTCTCAGCAGGGCCGGGTCGGTGGGGGCGGGGTGTCCAGTCGGTCGAGGACCTGGCCGCAGATCGCGGTGAGCTGGATCAGCTGGTCCCGCGAGAGCGCCTCCACCACAAGGTCACGGACGGTCTCCACGTGACCGGGAGCGGTCGCGGCGAGCTTCGCGAAACCGAGGTCGGTCAGGATCGCGTTGGTGACCCGCCCGTCGGCAGCGCACGGGAAGCGCCGCACCCAGCCCTTGTCCTCCAGGCGTTTGACGGCGTGCGAGAGCCTGGACAGCGACCCGCAGGTGAACTCGGCGAGCCGGGCCATCGCCAGGGTCCGGTTCGGCGCCTCGGAGAGGCCGACGAGCACCGAGTACTCGAAGTGGCTCAGGCCCGCGTCACGGCGAAGCTGCGCGTCGAGGGCCGCGGGCAGGCGCGTCATGACGTTGATGAGCCCTCGCCAGGCGGTCCGTTCGCTGTCCCGGAGCCAACGCGGCTCGGCCGGGGTCACCCGACCGCCCGCGCCGGCCGCCGGCTCTCTGCCGCCGTCCATGCCATCCAGCCTATGATTTGCGCTGGCATTCCGACTTTTTACCCGGACCTTTCGGCTGAACCCGCCCGGCCGCGCACGATCGCAGCGTGGCGGCAGCATGATCGCAGGGCTGACGGCACCGGAGGTGGGCATCCGGGAGGTAGGAGGCTCGGCGATGGCAGAGGCCGTGCGAGATGAGGCCGTGCGAGATCTGGACCGTCCGGCGCGCTGGCAGGCGGACGCCGTGCTCACCGACGGCGCGCCCGTCCAGCTGCGGCCGGCGCTCGGCACCGACGCGACCGACCTCGCCGCGTTGTACACCGGCCTGACCGAGGCCGAGTCCGCGGGCCTGCCCGCCCCGTGGCACGACGAGCAGACGTCCGACGCCCTCGCGAAGCGACTGACCGACGACGACCACCGGGACCATCTGGTGGTCGTCGCGATCCTGCGCGGCCGGCTGGTCGGGGCGGCGGAGTACGTCCGGTCGGGCGCGCGCCCGGGCCCGGCCCGGGTCCGCCTGGTCGTGCGGACGGGGTACCGGCGCCGGGGTGTGGGGCCGCTGTTGCTGGAGCACCTGACCGCGGCCGCCGGCGATCTGGGCGTTCGGGCCCTGGTCGCCGACCTGCCCAGCAGCAACGACCACGCCCAGCGGGTCTTCCAGGCCGCCGGCTTCGTCCCCGACGACGCTCCCGACGACAGTTCCGACACCAGCAGCGGCGACACCAGCGCGAGCGGCAGCGGCAGCGGCAGCGGCAGCGGCAGCGGCAGCGGGCGGATCATCCGGATGGTGTTCTCGACCGCCCAGGCGCCGCGGGCGCGGGGCATCTCGCGGGCGTTGGAGCAGCGCGCCGAGGCACGCAGCATCGCCCGGCTGCTGAACCCCCGGGCGGTCGCGGTCATCGGCGCCGGCAGGCGACCCGGAAACGCGGGCCACGAGGTGTTTCGGCGGCTGCTGTCCAGCGACTTCCACGGCCCGGTCTACCCGGTCAACCCGGCGGCCCGGCAGATCGCCTCGGTCTACGCCTATCCCGACGTGCGCGAGATCCCGGACCCGGTCGACCTGGCGGTGATCGCGCTGCCGGCGGCCCAGGTCGCCGACGCCGTCCGCGCCTGCGCGCACAAGGACGTCCGGAACCTGATCGTCGTCTCGGCCGGCTTCGCCGAGGCCGGGGCCGACGGCCGGGCCCGCCTCGCCGAGGTGACCCGACTGGCCCGCGAGTCGGGCATGCGGCTGATCGGCCCGAACGCGATGGGTGTGATCAACACTGATCCGGCGGTCCGCCTGCACGCCACGTTCGCCGCCGGCTCTCCCCCGACCGGGCGGGTCGGTGCCTTCACCCAGTCCGGGGCGCTGGCCGGCACCTTCCTCGCCGAGACGGCGCGGCGCTCGATCGGCCTGTCGACGTTCGTCTCCACCGGTGACCGTTCGGACGTCTCGGGCAACGACCTGTTGCAGTTCTGGCAGTCGGACGAGCGCACCGAGGTCGTCATGTTGCACCTGCAGAGCTTCGGCAACCCCCGCAAGTTCGCCCGGATCGCCCGGCGGCTGGGCCGGCGCAAGCCGGTGATCGCGCTCAAGAGCGGCGGCAGCTCCACCGATCCTGCGCTGGACGCGCTGTTCACCAGTGCCGGCGTCATCCGGGTCGACACGCTGGGGCAGCTTTTCGACATGGCCGCGCTGCTGGTGTCCCAGCCGCTGCCGGTCGGGCGGCGGGTCGGCATCGTCGGGACGTCGAGCGCGCTGGCCGCACTGGCGGTGGACGCCTGCCGCACGGCCGGGCTCGACGTGGCACGGTTCGGATCGGCCACCACGGCCGCGTTGCGTGACCTGCTCGACGGCCAGGACGCGACGAACCCGGTGGACCTGGGCGCGATGGCGGCCCCGGACCGGTTCGAGGCGGCGCTGCGCACCGTCGCCGGTTCGGGTGACGTCGACGCCGTGCTGGTGCTGATCACCCCGCATCCCGCCGGCGACGAGCTGGCGCGGGCCGTGCGCGGCGTCGCCGCGGCGGGCCGCCTGCCGGTCGTCGCGTCCTTCCTCGGCCACGACGGGATCCCGGCCGCGCTGGCCGCCCGCCGGACCGACCACGGCGCGGCTTCGGGCCACACCTCGACCCCGGATTCCGCCTCGACGCCGGGCCACGTCTCGACGCCGGGCCGCGGATCGGTGCCGTCCTTCGCCTCGCCGGAGTCGGCGGCGTGGGCGATCGCCCGGGCCGCCGACCACGCGGCCTGGCGGGACCGCGACCAGGGCACCGTGCCCACCCTCGACCGGCTCGACCTGGGCCGGACGATGCGCGCGATGGACGGCGCGGCGATGGACGGCGAATGGCTGCCACCGGACCGGGTCACGGGGATCCTCGCCGGAGTCGGCCTAGCGGTCTGGCCGGCCGAACGGGTGGTCTCCGAAAGCCACGCGCTGGCCGCGGCCGAGCGGATCGGGTGGCCGGTCGCCCTCAAGATCGCGGACGAGCGCTTCCGTGGCCGGCTGGACGTCGGCGCGGTGCGCCTGGGTGTCGAGGGTCCCGGCGCGCTGGCCGAGGCGTGGCGCACTATCCGGGCCGCGGTCGGGCCGGGCGACATGCTGGTACAGCCGATGGCCCCGGCCGGTGTCTCCACCGTGGTCCGCATGACCCACGACCCGGCGATCGGGCCGCTGGTGTCGCTGCGGCTGGGCGGGGCGGTCGCGGACCTGCTCGTCGACCCGCTGGCCCGCGCCCTGCCCCTCACCGACCGGGACGCCGCGGAGCTGGTGCGCGGCATCCGGGGCGCCGTCATGCTGGTCGGCACGGGCAGCACGGGCAGCACGGGCAGCACGGGCGACGCAGGCGCCACGGGTGGGACCGCGCCAGCCGATCTCGCCGCCCTGGAGGACGTGCTGCACCGGCTCGCCCGGCTCGCCGAGCGTGCGCCCGCCGTCGCCGAGGTGCTCCTCGACCCGGTGCTCGTCGGCCGCTCGGGTGTCGTTCTGCTGCACGCCGGTGTCCGCCTGCTGCCGCCGGGGACCGACCCGGAGTCGCTGCCACGCCGGATGACCGGATCGGGCGTCGACTTCTTCCGCTAGGGCGCCGCTTTCTCCCGCCGGCGCCGTCCGCCGCGGGCTCAGGCCACCGAGTGGGTCACCGTGCAGGTGTACGTGCCGGCGACCACGCTGGACGGGACGTTCACGATGAGCGTGGGATTCCACGACACGGTGCTTTGCAGGATGTTGACCGTGACCGCGGAGAAGGCGGTGCGGGCGGTGCTCAGCGTGACCGCGTTGGCTGCCGTGGCCTGGCCCGGGGTGGTGAGCGAGAGCTGGCCCGTGGTGGCGGTGACGGGCCCGGACCAGTAGGACAGCTGGCTGTTCAGCACCGTCTGCTGGCTCCCTCCGGCACCGGTGGTGCAGTTCGTCGACGACACCGACGCCGTCCAGGTACCGATCAGGTTCGTGCTCGTGACCGTGACGGTGCCGAGCGCCGCCGTGAGCGTGCCGCTGCCGACCTGCCGGGAGCCGAGGTCCTTCGCGGTCGGCACGGTGATGTCCAACGCCGCGTTGGCAGGCGCGATCCCCGTTCCGGACGAAACCAGAGTCAGCAGAGCGAGCGTGAGCCGCCGCGAAGGGTGCATTCGACGGAACCCGGCCAAGCGGAAGCCGCGGCCCGGCAGACGGTTGCGCACCGCGCATTGGTACCGCGGGGACTGATCGCGGGCAAGGACGCCCGCCGCAACTGAAGGTCCGGTTCCGGAGCGAACCCGATCCGAACGGGACGTCGCGCACAGCCGATCGAGGCGGGGCCCGGCCCGGCTGGACCAGCCTGGCCACTGCCCTACCGCTCATCCCGGGAATGCCTTTGATCCACGCCACCCATGGTTACGAAGAGTAGCTATCGCCACGCGGCATGACTACGGTAGTGACGCTCACGATCGGTAAACATCCCTGCCCTGGCAGTCAGCCAGCGCAACGAACCACGGCGGCCTACCGCCGGGAAGGAGGTGCGGCTTGCGCAGATCGTCACTCTTGGTATCCGCCGGAGCCGTGGCGATCCTGGCCACCGGGCTGGCCCTCACCCCACCCGCGACCGCCGCCACGTCCGGCACGACCACCGTCACGTTCACCCTCACCGGCGGGACCCTCGACATCACCGTTCCTGGTCCGTCCCCGGTGAACCTCGGCTCGTTCGCAGTCACCGCTCCGACGGTTTCCGGCCCCCTGGGCAACGTGACCGTCACCGACTCGCGTGGCCTTGCGTCCGCGACCTGGATCGCGAGCGTCACGTCCTCGGCGTTCGCGGGCAGCGGCACGGCGGCGGGCGTCACGATTCCGGCGTCCGCCATCGCTTACACACCCGGAACCATCACAGCCAGTAATGTGTCAACCACGGGATCAAATGTGGCCGCGCTGTCTGGCACCGCGCAGACAGCGGTGACAGCCACAGCTGGCACCGGCCTGAACACCGCCACCTGGGACCCGACGCTAACCATCACGATTCCGTCGGCATCGAAGGTGGCAGGCACCTACACCGCGACGGTGACGCACTCGGTCGCCTAGCGGTCTGGTCGGCCGCGACCGCAGGCGACCACGCAGGCGAGGGGGTGGCAAGACGGGACAGCGATCTGGCCGGGCACTGCCCTGCCGCACTGTCACGCGGACCATCACGGTGATCGTGGCCAGTCTGCTGCTGGCCACGATCACCATCGGCGCTTCTCCCGGGGCGCGGGCGAGCGACGACGGCACCATCGGTGTACGCCTCATGGAGGTCACCGACAGCCTGCGCCTCGACCCGCGCGCCCGGCAGTACCTGATCGATCACCTGGAGCCGGGCGCCACCATCGACCGGCGCGTCGAGGTCACGAACAACGGCGACGAACCGCGCCGGATAGTCGTCTACCCGGGCGCCGCGACGGTCGGGAAGGGCCACTTCTCCTTCGGTGAAAGCCACGCCGTCAACGAGCTGACCACATGGGCCAGCGTCGACAGGAGCGTCCTCGAGGTCGCGGCGCACAGCACCGACACTGTCACGGTGCGCGTCACCGTGCCGACCGACGCCTCACCCGGTGAGCACTACGGCGTCATCTGGGCCGAGACCGCCAGCTCCGCGAACGGCGGCACCGGCGTCCAGCTGGTGAACAGGGTGGGTATCCGCGTCTATCTCGACATCGGGCCGGGCGGGCCCGCGCCCTCCGCCTTCACCATGTCGGACATCGTGGCGCGCCGGATGGATGACGGCCGGCCCGCCATGATCACCACTGTCCACAACACGGGCGGACGGGCCCTGGACATCACCGGCGAGCTGCGCCTGGCCGACGGGCCTGGCGGCCTGCAGGCCGGCCCGTTCGACGCGAGGCTCGGCACGACTGTCGCCCCGGGCGAAAGCGACCCGGTGACGGTCTTCCTGGATCCACTGGTGCCTGCCGGCCCGTGGAAGGCGACGATCACCCTGCGCAGCGGCCTGGTGGAGAACACTCTCGCCGCCCGCATCCGCTTCCCCGACCGGCCCGATACCCAGACCGGTCCGGTCCGTGAGCGCCTCCTTCCGTTCCTTCCCCTGGACGGCCCGGCCGCGATCGCCCTCGTCACGGGCACCGGAGCGCTCGTCGCGGCGCTCGCCCTGCTCGCGGGCCGTGCGGCCCACCTCCGCCACACCCGCCACGGCCGCCACGCCCGCCGGGCCGGCGACGGGCCCGCGCAGGAGTAGACAGCCGCAGTGTCCCTAGGGTCTTCAGGGATCGGACGAGCCGGTGGGGACCGGACCGCGGACGGGACGACGGAGGGCATGTATGGATCTTGAACTGGCCGGCAGGGTCATCCTGGTCACCGGTGGCTCCGAAGGTCTGGGTGCGGCGCTCGTCCGCACCCTGGCGGCGGAGGGCGCGCGGGTGGCCTTCTGCGCCCGCAGGTCCCATGCCCTCGACCGGCTCGCCGACGAGGTCACGAAGGCCGGCGCGGACCAGGCGGATGTGCTGCCGGTGGTCGCCGACGTCACCAGCGTCGCCGACCTGGAGCAGTTCACCGAGCTGGCCGTCGGCCGCTGGGGGCGGATCGACGGGCTGGTGAACAACGCCGGGCGCAGCGCCGCCGGCATGTTCACCGCGCAGACCGACGAGGTATGGGACGCCGACGTCGAGCTCAAGGTGTACAGCGCGATCCGGCTCATCCGGCTGGTGCTCCCGCAGCTGCGCGCCGCGGGTGGCGGCAGCATCGTCAACACGCTCGCCGTGGCGGCGAAGGCGCCCGGGGCGGGATCGATGCCCACATCGGTGTCCCGGGCCGCCGGCCTCGCCCTGACCAAGGCCCTGTCGAAGGAGCTGGGCCGGGACGGGATCCGGGTCAACGCGGTGCTCATCGGTCTGCTGGAGAGCCGGCAGTGGGAACGGCGGGCTACCGAGCTCGGTGTCAGCACGAGTGAGCTCTACACCGATCTCGGCCAGAACTCCGGCATCCCGCTCGGGCGGGTCGGCGCGGCCCAGGACTTCGCCGACCTCGCCGCGTTCCTGCTCTCACCGCGGGCGGCCTACCTCACCGGCGCCGGCATCAACCTGGACGGCGGGCTCTCCCCGGTGCACTGAGTGACCCGGTGAACGGAGCCACCCGGTGAGCGGATCGACCCGGTGGACCGAGTCGCCAGGTGAGCCAGGTCACCCGGTGCTCCGGGTCGGAATCTCGTAATTCGCATGCTTAACCCGTGCCTTCCCGGGAAGCAGGAACAACGAGCAACACGATCACACCACCATACGGAGGACGACCGTGAGCCTGATCAACAGCCTGCTCGAAGGACTCGACGCCAGCGACCGGGAACGAACCGTCGGCCTGATCAACCGAAGCATCGCGGCGGATCTGGCCAGCGTCGCCGACGGCGCCGGGCCCGCCCGGCAGGTCGATGTGGGCACGCGCAGCCGGGCCCGGCGCACGCGCTCGACGTCGGGATCCGGCGCACGCTCCGGGCGCTGAGCGTTCCCGCACCGGGGCGGCACCCACAGCTGCCCACGCAACAGAGAGAAACATCAGGACCACGCTGGATCGGCAACGATCCGGAAATTCGCCAATGTCACGCGCCCGCACGGCGTGGGACCGTTCGAGATGTCCCTTTGCGGTACTAGGTTCTGGGCGTTCGGCCTCGCGCGTCGCGACGAGGGCCGTCCGCGGATCGCACCACGCGAGCCGTGCCACCCGACCGCAACCGCGCATCACCCACTGCGCGGGGGCGCCCCGCCGCAAGAGGGAAGATGCGTCTCGTTCACGCAGCCGACGTCCACCTCGACAGCCCCCTGCGTGGGCTGACCCGGCTCGGCGACGGCGACCTCGCCCAGCTGCTCCGGCAGGCGACCAGGCGGGCGCTCGGCAACCTGGTCGATCTCACCATCGCCAGGCAGGCGGACGCGCTGCTGCTCGCCGGGGACATCTACGACGGAACCTGGCACGACTACGCGACCGGGCGGTTCTTCGTCGAGCAGATGGGGCGCCTGCGCGACACGGGCGTCCGGGTGTTCATGATCTCGGGAAACCACGACGCCGAGAGCGAGATCACCCGGACGCTCACCCTGCCCCCCAACGTCACCGTGTTCCCGGCCGACCAGCCGGCCACGCACACGGCGGACGACCTGGGCCTGGCGGTGCACGGGCAGAGCTACGCCACCCGCGCCGTCGGGGACAATCTCGTCCTGCGGTACCCGGACGCCATCGGCGGGCTGGTCAACGTCGGTCTCCTGCACACCGCCGCGGACGGCGCCGAGGGCCACGACAACTACGCACCATGCTCTGCGGACGACCTGACCCGCACCGGGTACGACTACTTCGCGCTCGGTCATGTCCACACCCATCGGGTGGTGGCGGCCGGCGAGCAGGTCGCGGCGTTCAGCGGGAACCTCCAGGGCCGCACCCCGCGGGAGGCCGGCCCGAAGGGCGCCCTCGTCGTCGAGATCACCGACGCCGGCCCCGCCCGCGTCGAGCACGTGCCCTGCGACGTCGCCCGCTGGGCTCTGATCACGGTCGACACCAGCGGCACCGCCAGCCTCGACGCCGTCCTCGACCGGATCGCGACGGAGCTGCGGGCCGCGCGGGAGGCCGCCGGCGACCGCCCCGTCGTCGCGCGGATCGTGCTCACCGGCACCAGTCGGGCGGCCGCCGACCTCGCCGATGCCGAGCGGCTGCGCGAGGAGCTGCGCTCCGTCGAGGACGGCCTGCGGGTCTGCCTGGAGAAGATCGTCACCCGGGTCACCGATCCGACTTCCGCCGGAGGCGTCGACCCCGAGCTGATCACGTCGATCCTGGCGGCTTTCGAGTCGCTCGGCGGGCAGCGGGACCTGCTCCGGCAGTGGGTCGGGCCGCTGGAGCGGGAGATCGGCCGGCTGCTGCGCACCGCCGACCTGCTCGACCTGGGCGACCCCGGCACACTCGGCGAGCTGGCCCACCGGGCCGGAAGTGGCCTGCTGGCCCGGCTGGCCGGCGGTGACGCCTGATGCGCATCCGGGCGTTGGGGCTTGAGCGCTACGGCGCCTTCGAAGCCCGCCGAGTCGAGTTCGGCCCCGGGCTGACCCTGGTCGTCGGCGCCAACGAGGCCGGCAAGTCCACCACGCTGGATGCGCTCTCCGACCTGCTGTGGACCTTCCGCGGCACCCGGCAGAGCTTCCATTTCGGCCTGGGCGCGCTGAGCCTGAGCGCCGACCTCGAACTGCCCGGGGGTGAGATCCCCGCGGCGCCGGACGAGATCCCCCCGACGACGCAGGTGGAGATCAGGCGTCGCAACACCGGTTTGCAGACGGCCGCGGACGGCGCCCCGTTCGCACCGCCCTGGGGTTCCGGCGGCGCCGCGGAGCGCGACCGCTGGCGCCGAGCCTTCGGGCTCTCCCACACCGAACTGCGAGAAGGCGGCGCCAACGTCTTCGCGGGCCGCGGTGACCTCGCCGAGCTCGTCTTCACCGCGCGTAGCGGCCGGGCGGTGCGCAGCCTGCTCGACGCGCTCGCGGCCGAGATGGACTCCCTCTACAAGCAGCATCGCAACAGCAAGCAGTCGAAGCTGCGCATCGCGCTGACGGACTACCAGCGCCAGGCCGAGCAGGCGGCGGCGTCCATGACCCGCGCGGCCCACGTCGAGGCGGCCCGCCACGAGCTGGCGCTACGCCGCGGCGAGGCCGCGTCGATGGCGGCGGCGGTCCGATCGGCCGCCGCGGCGGCCGATCGGATGGAGCAGCGGAGCCGGGCCGCGGCGTTCGTCCGGGATCTCGTGGTGCTCCGGGAGCGCCGGATCGCCCTGCTGGGAGCCGGCACCGTGCTCACCGCGGAGCAGGCGGCGATCTTCGACGCCAGCGTCGGGGAGACCGTGGCCGCCGAGACGGAGCTGGAGCGGCTGACCACTGAGCTGACCGAGCGCCGCGCCGCGCGGGAGACGCTGACCGTCGACGAGGCGGTGCTCGCGGACAGCGCGACCATCATCCGGCTGGACCGGGCCAGCGTCGCGCGGCTGGGCGACGGCCGCCGCGCCCGTGAGCTGGCCGCCGAGTCACGTCACCAGTCCGGCCTGGCGCGCGCGCTGCTGCTGGGCCTCGTCGGCCCGAACGACGAGCGTGACACCGCCGATCTTCTCGACCATCTGCACGTCCCCCGCGATCTCGCTGCCCAGCTGGACGCGCTGGCCGCCACGATCGCTGACCTCGGCGACGAGCTGGGCCGGGCCGAGGAGACACTGTCCGCCGCGCGCCAGCGTCACGACGCCGCCACCGAGCTCTTCCCCGGGGCCGATCCGGCGGCGATCAGCCATCTCAAGGCCGTGGTCGCCGTCGTCGGCGCCGAAGGGTCGGCGACCGCGCGGGCCCGGGACGCCGTCGACGCGGCGGCCCACGCGGTCCGCGACCGGCGGGCGGCGCTGCACCGCGCCGGTGCCCGTGATCTGGACGGCCCACCGCCCACCATGCCTGGTCGCGCCGAGGTGCGGTCGGCACGCGAGGCGCTGGACGCGGCGCAGGTCACGCTGGCCCGGCGCGAGGAGGACCTGGTCGGGGCCACCCGCGACGACGAGCTCGCCCAGGGACGGCTCGCCGAAGCGGACGAGCAGGACCTGCCGGACTCCGCGACGCTGGAACAGGCCCGCGCGACCCGCGCGCGGCTGTGGAACCTGCTGCTCGCCGCGACCGGCACCGCCACACCGGACCCCACCGCCACGCCCGGCGCACCGGACGCACCAGACGCACCAGACGCACCAGACGCACCAGACGCACCAGACGCACCAGGGCAGGGTCTGACCCGACAGCGGGCCGGTGAGCTCCTGCCGGTGCTCGCCGCCGGCATCGCCCAGGCCGACGAGATCGCCGACCAGCTCATCCGCCATGCCGACCTCGCGGCCCGGCGCGGCCAGCTCCGCCGGGAGGCCACGACCGCCCGCAAGCGCGTGACGGCCGCGCTGTCCGCCACCGCCGCGGCGGCCGACGCCGCCGATCAGGCCGCCGCCGCCTGGACTGCGCTGTGGCAGGGCGCCGGCCTCGCCGCTCCCGCCCGGGACGAGGTGGAGGACGTCCTGCAGGCCGCCGACGACGCGCACCGCGCGCATGGCGAGCTGCTCGCCGCACAGGCACGCGTCAACGGGCTGGACCCGCAGGTGCGGGCGCAGCGCAGCGCGCTGACCGAAGCGCTGACCCGGGTCGGTGTCCCGACCACGGAAGCCGACCTCGACAGCCTGCTCGGCGCCGCACGCGGCGTGCTCGACGACGACGACAGGGCCCGGGAGCAGCGCGCCACCGCGCTCCACTCCGGGCGTGTCGTCGACGAGGCGGAGCGTGACCTGGCGAAACGCCGTGAGGAGCTGCGCGGCGCCGAGGACGACTGGCAGGCCCTCGTCCGCCGGGCCGTCCTGGCCGACGTCACCGACCCCCGGGGTGGGCCGAGCGGCGGGCTGTGCTCACCGAGGCCGCCGCACTGCACGAGCTTGCGCTGCAGGCCGGGCGGGATGCCGACGCCGCCGGAGGCGTGTTCGGCGACTTCGCCGCCGAGGTGACGGGGCTGGCGGCACGGCACGGCCTGCGCCGGACCTCCGCCGAGCCGGACCCAGGCCGCCCCGGCCCGACAACAGCGACGGCGACGGCGGGGTCCGACGACCTGGACGCCGAGATCGGCGCGCTGGCCGACCTGGTCGACCAGCTCAGCGGCCTGCACCGGGCCGCCACGCAGAACCGGGCCCGCGCCGCGGAGATCGACCAGGCGATCGAGGGGCTCACCACCCGCGTCGAGGCGGCGGCCCGGCTCCGGGACAGCGCCGCGGGACGTCTCGACGAGCTCGGCGCCCAGGTCACCCTCGCACCCGGGCAGACCCTCGCGGACGCGGCGGCCCGCCAGCGGGACCTCGCCCATGTGACGGCGGAGCTGACGGCCGCCGAGGCCCTCCTGCGTGCGACCGTTCCCGGCGACGACCTCGAGGCCGTCGTGAGCGACCTGACCGGCCGGACGGACGCGGAGCTCGCGGCCGAAGTCACCCGCGCCCGGGACGAGCATGACCGGTACGCCGCCGCCCAGCGGGACGCCTGGACGGCGGTCGGCACCGGCGAACGGCGCCTGCTCGACCTGGAGAGCGGTGCGAGCGCCGGCGAGCTGCACGCGCGGGCCCAGGAGTCGCTGGCGCTGGTCGCGGAGACCGCGGAGCGCTACGTCATCGCACGCCTGCAGCACGAGACGCTGCGCAGCGAGCTGGCAGCTTACGAACGTCGCCATGCATCGCCCCTGCTCGCCGCCGCGGGGCAGCTGCTCGAACGGCTCACCGAGGGCCGGTACGTGGCGCTGCGCGCCGTCGACCGCGGCGACTCCGCCCGGACGTTGAAGGTCATCCGCTCGGACGAGCAGGAGCTCGGGCCGGACGACCTGTCGGAGGGCACCTGCGACCAGGTGTTCCTCGCCCTGCGGCTGGCGGCGATCAACCAGCTCCAGCGGGAGCGGGCCGATCGCGGCGAGCCCACGCTGCCGGTCGTGCTCGACGACGTCCTCATGACCTTCGACGACGACCGGACGAGGGCCGCCCTGCGGGTGCTGGCCGAGTTCGCGCCCAGCTGGCAGATCATCCTGCTGACCCACCACGAGCACCTCGCCGACCTGGCCCGGGACGTCGTCGGCCAGCTCCGGAGCGACCCGCCCCGGCAGAAGGAACGGGACGACCAGGGCGGACGGGGCGATGAGGACCTGATCACGATCACGTACCTGCCCGCCGCGTTCGCGATCGCCGCGGCCCGGCAGCCGGATGACGTCCGGGCCATGGCCGGGATCCCGCTCCCGGCCGGCCCGGCGGACCGGCTCCTGCCTGCCCCCACCGGGCCGCGTGGGTCGGAGGCGCTCTCCTCCGCCGGCCCGGGCGGCGCCGGGACCGGCGGCCGGGATCCCGGCCAGATCCGAGGATGGGCCAGGCAGCACGGTTTCGAGGTCGGTGACCGCGGCCGCATCCCGCGGGAGATCGTCGAGGCCTTCGATGCCGCCCACTCCGGCTGAGGCCCGCCCTCACCCGGCCAGTAGCCCACCCGCGGTGCGGTCGCGCCCGCGGTGACGTGGTGTCCCGCGGTGAGGTCCGTCCCGCGGCGTACGGGTACCGGCGCACGGACCGGTACCGTCGGGGACAGCACCGGGGCGTGCCCCCATGGATCAACCAACGAACCGAAAGCAGGAAGCCGCAAATGACCGGGCGTCAGAAGATCGCATACCAGGGCGAACCGGGAGCCAACTCCCATATCGCCTGCCGCGACGTCTACCCCGATTTCGAGGCCGTACCGTTCCAGACCTTCGAGGAATGCTTCACCGCGCTGGAGGACGGTACCGTCGGCCTGGCGATGATTCCGGTCGAGAACTCGACCGCGGGCCGGGTGGCGGACATTCACCATCTGCTCCCGAACACGTCCGTGCACATCATCGGCGAGTACTTCCTGCCCATTCGCCACCAGCTCGTCGGCCTCCCGCGCGCGACCATGGACGATCTCAAGACCGTGCACAGCCATCCGCAGGCGCTGGCCCAGTGCCGCAACGCCATCCGCGCGCTCGGGCTCACCGCCGTACCGGCCGCGGACACCGCGGGCAGCGCGCGCGAGGTCGCCGAGTGGGATGATGTGACGAAGGCTGCGGTCTCCTCCCGGCTGGCGGCCGAGGAGTACGGTCTGCGGGTGCTGCGGGCCGATCTCGAGGACGAGGAGCACAACACCACCCGGTTCCTGATCCTCTCCAACGAACGCCTGCGCGCCGCGGCCGGTGTCGGACCGATCGTCACCACCTTCGTGTTCAAGGTGCGGAACATGCCGGCGGCGCTCTACAAGGCAATGGGCGGGTTCGCCACCAACGGCATCAACATGACGAAGCTGGAGAGCTGCATGGTGAGCGGCAACTTCGTGGCGACTCAGTTCCTCGCCGACATCGAGGGCAGCCCGGAGGACCCGGCCGTCGAACGGGCCTTCTCCGAGCTCGGTTTCTTCGCCGACTACCGGATCCTCGGGGTCTACCGGGCGAGCCGGTTCCGCGAGCGGTACGGCCCGGCGACCGAGCGCGCCTGAGCAGCGCCCGCCGACCCCGCCCCGCCATGCGACGCGTGTTCCAGCAGGTCGACGTCTTCACCTCGCGGCCCTGCCTCGGGAATCCCCTCGCGGTCGTCCTCGACGCCGAAGGGTTGTCCCCCGAGGAGATGCAGCGGTTCGCGGCCTGGACGAACCTCTCCGAGACGACCTTCGTCTTTCCACCGACCACGCCGGCCGCGGACTACCGCGTCCGCATCTTCACCCCGGCAGGCGAGCTGCCGTTCGCGGGCCATCCGACGCTGGGGACCGCTCACGCCTGGCTGGGTGCGGGCGGGACGCCCCGTGACGACGACCGGGTCATCCAGGAGTGCGACGCGGGCCTGATCACCGTGCGCCGGGACGCGCTGTCGAGGGAGGCGCCAGCGGCGGACGCCCCGTCGGGGCTGGCCTTCGCGGCGCCGCCGCTGCTGCGCTACGAGCCGGCGGACGCCGAGCTGCTGGTCCATCTCGCCGAGGTTCTTCGGATCCCGGCCACGGACATCGTCGCTGCCCAGTGGGTGGACAACGGCCCGGGCTGGGTAGCGGTGATGCTGGCCTCCGCCGAGAGGGTGCTGGCAGTCGATCCTGGCACCGTTGACCTGAGCGTGGGCGTCATCGGGCCGCACCCGGCGGGCGGCCCGGCCGCCTTCGAGGTGCGCGCGTTCAGCCCGCTGATCACGACGGTCGAGGACCCCGTGACGGGCAGTCTGAACGCCTCGCTCGCCACCTGGCTGTTCGACACCGGCGTTGTGCAGGGGCCGTTCACCACCCGGCAGGGCACCAGGCTCGGCCGCGACGGGCAGGTTCGCCTCTCCCGCGGGGAGGACGGGACGGTCTGGGTCGGCGGCGACACCGTGACCTGCATCGTCGGCGAGGTCGACATCTAGCACCAAGTCGAGAAGTACTCAGGGTGAGGCCGCCAGGATGATCTGGTGACCGAGCTATGAGAGCTGGTGGACGACTTGCGGTACTGGCGTTCGGGGTCCCGGCGGCGCAGGTGGTGGTCGGGGCCGAGGCCAGAAACAGCCGCAGCCCCCGGCGACCCTCAGCACGTCGCCGGGGGGAGGTCCTTCGAATCAGGCCGATTCCCGTTCCCGGGAGGAGCGGCGTCGACGACGGCGGAGCACGAGCACCGACAGGGCTGCGAGCAGCAGTATGCCGATGACACCGGCCGTGAGATAACCGTTGTTCGAGAGGGGCAGCATCTTCCCGCTCCGGCTTTCTCCGCTGTGTTGCGGGAAAGTGATGACGGCCCGGGCGGTCCGCTCGGTCAGCCCGCTCTTCAGACGGATCAGGGCTGTCCACGGACCAGCGGGTAGTTGTTTGTCCAGGGTTACCATTACCGGTTCGGACTGACCGGGTGCGAGGGTCTTGCCCAGCCGGGCAGGGAACGGGCCGGCACTCAGACCGCCCGGACCACGGGTGAGACCGAGTTCCCCGGTCATGTCCAAAGCCCGTCCGCCGGTGTTGCGGATTTGTGCGGTGGCGACCGGCCGTCCGTCCGGCAACCTGCTCGAGGAGAGGCCGGCGATGGCGAAGTCCGCCGGCGGAGGACCCCCGGGGCCCACCGACAGGTAAGTTCGAACACCAACCCGACTGACCTCGACCACGTTTTTGTTGCGCGTTGCGTGGGTTGTACCTGTTTCCGCCCAGATCGCAGCGTAGTGTTCCCCGGGAGATGCATCGCGGGGGACCGCGATTTTTGCCGTGACGGTCGCTTCCTCGTGGGGCTGCAGGGTCAGCAACGGCCGATCGATCGTGATCCAGGTGGTGAGCTCGTTGGGAGTGCGACCGGCGGAGACATTGAAGCCGCCCCGCTCGACCGAGGCCGCGCCCGCGTAGACCGCAAGACGTCGCTCGGTGTCGCTCAGGTTGCTGACGCTGATCCGTCGCTGGATGACCGTCCCTGGATTGAGATGATCGACGATATAGATCCGCGCGCGCGGATCGTCCACCGCGTCTGCCGGAACGTCGACCAACCGTATGCCGATGCTCTCCGGTGTGGAGGTCGCCGCTGATGTCGCCGCACCCGCGGGCCCGGTAAACGTGGTCGTGGTCGGGAGGACAGTCCCGACCACGACCACGGCGAGTGCTATGAGGACACGTCGCACAGTGAAGGTCATCCAGTTAGACGACCGAATGGGTGATCGTCGACGTGTACGTTCCAGTCACGGAACCGGCAGGAATGGGGACACTGATGCTGGGGTCCCACACGGCCGTGTTGTTTCCGGAGAAGGAGGTTCCCCCATCGAGGGTGACGGTGACCTGGGGAGACGTGGAGAGCGTCACGATGTTCGTGGTGATCTGGCTGGCCGGGATTCCTGTTGTTGTGACGACCCCCGGGTCGTAAGCGGCGCTTCCGAGAGCGTGTGTTCCGCTCGTGAACGGCGTCGCGCTCACCGAGGCGTTCCATGCGGCGGGGTCGGCACTGCGCTCGTCGGTGACCTGCACGTTGCCAAGTTGTCCGTTGAGCGTGGTGTCGGCCACGGATCCACTGAGGGCGATCGCCGCCGGCACCGTGATAGAAAGAACCCCGGTTGTGCTCAGCGTGACCGTTGCGGAGGTATTTCCCGTTGTATCCGCCAGGGCCGGTGCCGCAGACACTACGGCGAAGACCGCCACCGTAGTCGCCAGAAGTGGTACAAACTTGCGCACGGTAAACCTCGCAGTAATAGCGTACGAAACGTTGACTCGCCTAATCCGTTCAATTAAACGACGCTCGAGGAAGCTACCGTGGCCGATCCGCTCGCTCCGATGATGAGCGGTCGGCGTGTCGGCTCTTTGTTCGTCTCCTAGCGCTCCGGCCGTGGTTTTGTTATCACTTGATGCGGGTGGGCTGGCGGTGGGTGGCCTGGAGTCATGGGTGCGGGTCGGTCCTGGGACGCGGGCAGCAGATCTCCGCCGGTACCGGGGCGAAGGGCCACCACCACAAAGACTGGGTACGTCGTGACCTACCGTGGAGGTATGTGTCGCAACATCACCGAGCTGCGCGGTCTCGCCCCGCCCGCGACCGACGACGAGATCGAGGCCGCGGCCCTTCAGTTCGTCCGCAAGGTCAGCGGGCTGCGCCAGCCGCCGGCCGCCGCGGCCGAGGCGTTCGAGGTGGCCGTGGCCGAGGTCGCCGCGAGCGTGCACCGGCTGCTGGGCGAGCTGCCCGCGCGGCGAACACCACCGGCGACCGTGCCGCCGCTGCGCCGGCCGGAGGTCCAGGCCCGGCTCACCGCCACCGCCGCCACCGCCACCACCGCCACCGCCACCGCCACACAAGCACAAGCAGGGCACGCACCAGCAGTACCTGGGTCATAGCTGGGCATACTGAGGTCCGTGCCTGGAGCTTTGAGAGCTGTCGTTGGATCGCCCGCGGGGCGGCCGGTGAATCTGTGGTGGAGCCGGTGATCTCCCGTGTCGTCCTCGACGGTGAGCATCACTCCGCTCCGGCGCGCTCCGGCCCGCCGAAGGACACCCCGCCCAAGCCCGCTCCCCCGCCGATGCCGGGCTGGCGCCGGTTCCTGATCCCGCTCGGGCTCGTCGTCACGGTGCTGCTGCTTTTCGGCCCGAGCCTGTTCGCCGGAGCGCCGGACAAGCTGGCCTACTCGGACTTCGCCGGCCGGGTCGACGCCGGCCAGGTCCGTTCCGTCACGATCGACGACCAGGGTGCCGTCGACGGCACGCTCACCGACGGCAAGGACTTCACCACCCGGATCCCGACCGCGCTCGACAGCACGGCGCTGACGAGCAAGCTCGCGGCCAAGAAGGTCGAGATCACCGCGACCCGGACGGGGACGTCCTTCCTGTCGGTGCTGCTGAGCTTCCTGCCGCTGCTCCTGCTGATCGGTTTCTTCGTGTGGTCCGGCCGGATGGCCCGCCGCCAGCTCGGCGGCGGCGCCGGCGGTCCGCTCGGGATGTTCAGCCGCTCCCGCGCGAAGGTCACCGACGTGGTCCGTCCGGAGACCAGGTTCACCGACGTCGCCGGCTACGAGGGCGCGAAACAGGAGATCAGCGAGGTCGTCGACTTCCTGCGCCATCCCGACCAGTACCGCGAGGCCGGCGCGCACGGTCCGCGCGGCGTGCTGATGGTCGGCCCACCCGGCACCGGCAAGACCCTGCTCGCCCGGGCCGTCGCCGGTGAGGCCGAGGTCCCGTTCCTGTCGATCGCCGGGTCCGGTTTCGTCGAGATGTTCGTCGGCGTCGGCGCGTCCCGGGTGCGGGACCTGTTCGCCGAGGCACGCCGACGCGCGCCGTCGATCATCTTCATCGACGAGATCGACGCGATCGGCGGCCGTCGTGGGGGCAGCGCCTTCGGCGGCGCCAACGACGAACGCGAGCAGACCCTCAACCAGCTGCTGGCCGAGATGGACGGCTTCGAGGCGAGCAGCGGCGTTGTGATCCTCGCCGCGACGAACCGCCCCGAGACCCTCGACCGCGCGCTGCTGCGGCCCGGGCGCTTCGACCGCCAGGTCACCGTGCCGCTGCCGAACCAGTCCGAACGCGCCGAGATCCTCGCCGTGCACGCCCGCGGCAAGCACCTGACCGCGGACGTCGACCTCGTCCGGGTGGCCCGCGCAACCCCCGGGTTCTCCGGCGCGGACCTCGCCAACCTGATCAACGAGGCGGCCATCAACGCCGTGCGGGCGGGGCGGTCCACCCTGAGCGCCGCGGATCTCGACGCCGCGCGCGACCGGATCCTGCTCGGCCGCCGCGACGCGTCCAACGCCCTGCTGCCGGACGAGAAGCGGTCGGTGGCCGTGCACGAGTCCGGCCATGCCCTGGTCGCGGCGCTCTGCGCCGACGCCGATCCGGTGGCGAAGGTGACCATCCTGCCGGCGGGCATGGCACTCGGGGTGACCCAGCAGCTCCCCGAGGCCGAGCGGCACCTCTACAGCGAGAACTACCTCACCGACAGCCTCGCCGTGCGTCTCGCGGGCCGGGCCGCCGAGCTCGTCGTGTTCGGGCACGGGTCGACCGGCGCCTCGAACGACCTGGCCGGGGCGACGGCGCTGGCGACCCGCATGGTCCGCGAGTTCGGTCTCTCCGCGGAGATCGGCCCGGTCGGGTACGCCTCGGACGGGCCCGGCTACCTAGGCACCGACGAGATCGTCGGCCGCCCGTACTCGGAGCAGACCCAGCGGCTGATCGACTCCGAGGTGGCGCGGCTGCTCCGGGAGGCGGAGGCACGTTCCGTCGACCTGCTGCGCATGCACCGGGACGCCCTGAACGAGCTGACCGCCCGCCTGCTCGAGGAGGAGACGGTCGACGGAACGGTCGTGGACGAGATCGCCGCCGCCTCGGTGGCGAAGTTCGCCCACGCCCCGGGCGGCACCGGGCCGAACGGTGAGGGGCCGCAGGGGGGAATACCGCCCCAGATCAGCCTGGAGACCTGAACCCACGTCGGTCCGGCGGCCTGACGGGGTAGGCAGCTGTCATGATGCCGGAGCTGTCATGACGCCGGAGCGGGTCAGCCACACGTTCGAGGTCTGTGTGGTCGGCGGCGGGCCGGCCGGGATCATGCTCGGTCTGCTGCTCGCCCGGCACGGCCTGCGTACCTGCGTGCTGGAGAAGCACGAGGACTTCCTGCGGGACTTCCGCGGGGACACGGTGCACCCGTCGACGCTGACGCTGCTCGACCGGATCGGTCTCGGCGGGCCCACCCGGGCGCTGCCCGGACGCCGGGTGACCAGCCTCAGTTTCACCTTCGCCGACGGAACATTCCAGGTCGCCGACTTCGCCCGGCTGCGGACGGATCACCCCTACCTGTACTTCGTCCCGCAGTGGGACCTGCTGGAGATGCTCGCCCGCACCGGCGCCGAGATTCCCACCTTCACCCTCCTGCGCCGCCGGAACGTGACCGGCCTGCTCCGGGACGGCGGCGGGCAGGTCGTCGGGGTCACCGCCGAGGGCCCCGACGGACCGGAGACGGTGCGGGCCCGGCTCACCGTGGGCGCCGACGGCCGGGGATCGGTCGTGCGAACCCAGCTCGGCCTCCCGATGCGCCGGTTCGGCGCGCCGATGGACGTGCTGTGGTTCCGGCTCCCCCGGCGCCCCGAGGACGGCGCGGGGCTGGGCGGCCTCGCCGGGTCGGGCCGCCTGCTGGTGCGGATCGATCGGGGCGAGTACTGGCAGGTCGCCTACCTGATCCGCAAGGGCGGCTATGACGCGGTCCGCGCCGAGGGGATCGACGCGCTGCGCCGCGGCGTCGCGGCGGTCGCCCCCGACTTCGCCGACCGCGTCGGCGGCATCGGGAGCTGGGACGACGTCCACCTGCTCACCGTGCGGATCGACCGGGCCCGGCGCTGGTACGCACCCGGCGCTCTCATCATCGGGGACGCGGCCCACCCGATGTCACCGATCGGCGGGGTCGGGATCAATCTCGCCGTACAGGACGCGGTCGCCGCGGCCCGCCTGCTCGCCGGGCCGCTGCTGGCCGGCCGCGAGCCGGCCCGCGCGCCGACGCCACGGCAGCTCGCCGCGGTGCAGCGCCGCCGCCTCCCCCCGACCGTGCTCACCCAGCTGCTGCAGCGGGCCGCCCAGCGCGCGTTCCTCGGCCCAACCCTGGACGGACCGGCCGGCGGGTCGCCGCCCACAGCCCCCGCACTGCTCCGGCGCATCGCCCGAACCCCGGCGGCCCAGGGCGCGTTCGCCCACATCGTCGGCATCGGCTTCCGACCCGAGCTCCCCTGACCGCGCTCTCGCACCCGGCGGTCGGTCGCCGCCGGTCTCAGGGACGCGGGGACTGTGCCGACGCGGCGGTCGCGAGCCGGGCCAGCACCGCGGCGGAGATGGCGTCCAACGCGTCGACCTGGGCCTCGGTCAGGGCGTCGAACACATGCTCCCGGACGAACGTGACATGCGCGGGCGCGGCGCGCTCGATCACGGCCCGGCCCTGCGGGGTCAGGACGACCAGCGCGCCGCGGCCGTCCTCGGCGCATTCCTCCCTGACCACCAGGCCTCGGCGCTGCATCCGCGCGACGTGGTGGGACAGCCGGCTCTGCTCCCACGACAGCGCGTGGGCGAGCCGGCTCACCCGCAGCCGCCCCTGCGGCGCCTCGGTGAGGTGCACGAGGACGTCGTAGTCGGCCAGCGAGATGCCCGCGTCCGCGGTGAGTTCGCGATTCATCCGGGCGGCGAGCTCACCGGCCATGAGCAGGTAGCGACGCCAGGCCCGCTGCTCGTGTTCGGCGAGCCAGCGCACCTCGCCCGCAGCACCCGCCGGACCCGCAGCACCCGCCGGACCCGCAGCACCCACCGGACCGGCCGCACTCGCGGCGCCGGTCGCGGGCTGGAATACCTCGTCCGCACCTCTAGTTGACACGTCATATAGCTTAATGACACGTCATGAAGATGGAAAGGGGTCACCATGGCCAGCGCGACACTGAGCCCTCAGGTCGACATCCGCCGCGCGGACGACCGCGCGAAGACGAAGATCGCCTGGCTCGACTCGAAGCACTCCTTCTCGTTCGGCCAGCACTATGACCCGGCCAACACCCACCACGGGCTGCTGCTCGTCAGCAACGACGACACCGTTCGGGCGGGGACGGGCTTCGAGACCCATCCGCACACGGACATGGAGATCGTCACCTGGGTGCTGCAGGGGTCGCTCGTCCACCAGGACTCGACGGGCAACAAGGGCGTGATCTACCCGGGTCTCGCCCAGCGGATGAGTGCCGGCCGGGGCATCCTGCACTCGGAGAAGAACGACGCCTGGCGGCTGACGAGTGACACCGAGCCCCACGACGACCCGGTCCACTTCATCCAGATGTGGGTCGTTCCGGACGAGCGTGGCATCGACCCCGGCTACGAGCAGCTGGAGATCGACAACGAGCTGCTCCGGGGCGGCCTCGTGACCGTCGCCTCCGGCATGGACCGGCACGACGGCGCATCGGCGATCCGCATAAAGAACCGGTACGCGGCGCTGCACGTCGCGCGGCTCGCGCCGGGGCAGAGCGTGGAGCTGCCCGACGCCCCCTATCTGCACCTCTTCGTTGCACGCGGCGAAGTCAACCTGGAAGGGGCCGGCCCGCTGCACGAGGGCGACGCGGTGCGGTTCACCGCCGTCGGCGGCCAACGGGTGACCGGTGTCGAGCCCGCCGAGGTCCTGGTCTGGGAGATGCACGCCGGTCTGTCCGCCTGACCCACCCGGGCGGCCCGGCGGCCCACCACCGGGCGCCGGGCCGCCCGGCTGCCCGGCGCGGCTGCTGCTGACGCCGCGGCCGGCGGCCTCCCTCCCTTCCGCCCCTGATTCGGGTGGGAGGCCGTCGGCGTGGAGCGTTGCCGTGCCGTGGCCTCGGGACGCAGACTGCCGACCCAGTCCCGAGGTTCCGCAGACGCGCGGTGCCGTCCGACCAGCCGCCCCTGACCCTCCGGTGGCCCGCCGACACCGATCGGCGAGCGCCGAAAGGACTCCATGTGCGGGCAGTGCTGACCGCGGCGACACTGACCTCGACGATCACCGCGGTCCTTGCCGCCCCGGCCGTCGCCGCGGCCGCGAGTGGCCCCCCACGACCCGCGTCGAACGGGCCCGCCGTCGTCGCGCTCGGTACCGAGGACCTGATCGGCCCGATCGAGGTCCACGTCGACCTGGGCCCGGACGCGGACCAGAACCAGCCAGACCTCTTCGGCACCACCGAACCGGACGACGACCGAGGCGCCGAACCGGGTGAACAGCCCGAACCGGCCGCCGGGCACCGCCACGCCGCGCGCCCCGGGAACACGCCCGCGGGCAAGCCCAGCCAGGCGACCGGCGTCCCCGCGGGTCGCGGCGGCGGAAACGGCCCAGCAGCCACCGGGGGTGACAGCGCTCCGACCACCGCAGCCGCAGCCGCCGCGGTCGGCGCGGTCGGCGCGGGCCCTCCGGTCGGCGCTGCCCAACCAGCTGGCGGGGCACAGCCAGCTGGCGGGGCACAGCGAGCCGGCGCAGCTCAGCCAGCCGGTGGGGCTGCACGTGGCGTGCCTGGCTCCGGCACCGCACGATCCGAGACGACGGACGTGGGCCCGCCACCGGCCTCACCACCGGTGGCGACACCGCCCGAAGCCGCGGACGACCCCGTCGGCGACCGCTCCGGGCCCTCCGGATCACGTCAGGGCAACCGCGCCCACGATCGCGGATCGCCCACGAGCGGAGGGGCGGTGAGGTCCACGGCCGAGCGGGCCCTTCTCACCGGAACGGCCACACTCGGGGTGGTGCTCGCCGCCGCCGGTCTGGCCGCCGCCCCACTCGCCCGCAGACTGAGCCGACGAACACTCCACCGACGTTCCCGGCGCGCCCCGCGCACCCCGTACGCCACCGCACGCAGGCCCGGGCATCCTCACCGGTCGCCCGCCGACGAAATCACCCCGGACCCGTTTCCCACCCTCGACGACATTCCCGCCCAGCGCTAGAGCCAGCACCCTGCCAACCCGATGAGCAAAATCCGGAGCTTCGGCTGTGCCTGCTGCCGGGCAAGAGTTGAGGATCGTGGTCGTTCTGGCGACCAAATCCTCAGATCTTGCGGACTATCAAGCGACTCTGCGCCCTTTTGTCTCACTTGATATGAATTTCTGGCGCTGCGCGACGGTGCACCCAGGTCTCAGGCGGTTCGGCTCGGTCTGGGCTGTCAGCTCTGGACGAGGTCGGCGTATTCGGGGTGGCGGTCGATGAACGCCCTGATGAACGGGCACCGCGGAACGACCGCGAGGCCCTCGGCGCGTACCGCGTCCAGCGCCGCGGCGGCGAGGGTCGACCCCACCCCGGTGCCCTTGAAGGCCGGGTCCACCACGGTGTGCACGAACGTCACCGCCGACTTCGTCCGGGTGTAGGTGGCGAAGCCGGCGACCTCACCGGTCTCGGTCCGGGCTTCGAAACGGCTGGCTGGGGCGTTGTCGACAACGGTGACGTCCATAGCGCCATCCTGGCCGGTGGCTCCGTCGGGGGCTATCGGACCCCGTTCAACCGATCTGGAGGATCTCGTCGACCCCGCGACGGGGCGTGCCGGCAAGCGGCGGCAGGGCCGGGTCGGGGCGGCCCAGGCGCAGCATCATCTGGGCGTGCCCGGTGGCTCCGATCACCGCGCCCAGCTGCGCGCGGCTGGCGGTGAGGTCGATCACCTGGCCCAGCGGTGAGGCGGCCAGCCCCCGGGCGGTCGCGGTCAGCATCACCCGCCCCGTCGCACCGCCGGCGATCAGCCAGTCGACGGGCCGGTCGCTGTCGGTGCCGACCACGAGAACAGTCGGGCGCTCCACCGGCCCCTCCCCCGGGGCCGCCGCCTCGGTGCCGCTGTCTGCTGCGCCCGTAGCGCCCGTAGCGCCCGCGGCGTCGTTCCCGCCGTCGACGCCGAAATCCCGCAGGACGAACTCCGACTGGCGCTCCCCGGCCACGTCCGGCACCGCGCTGGACGGAATCCCGTCCGCCGCCGCCGACGGCTCATGGCGCCACTGGCGCAGCTCGGCGGCGTACTCGGGGTCATGGGACTCGTGCCAGTCGGCGCGGGACAACAGCACGGAGGTCTCGATCCGCGAGTCCGTGTCGTCCACGAACCAGGCCCAGGCGGATTCGGCCTCGACGGCGTGACGCAGCGCCGACAGGTCATCCGTGGTCAGCCGCCCGCGCTCGCCTGCCAGGAACGGCCGGCGGTCCGTGTGGCGCTTCGCCATGGCCGCGACGAGGTCGGCCTCGGCCGGGCTGGCCGGCCGGCGCCCGCTCACCGTGAGGGTGGCGAGCGGCTGGTCCGCCGCGGGCACGCCCGTCTCGTCGTCGGCGAACGGGCCGAGCACCGCGTCGGCCAGCAGACCGCGTGAGCGCGCCGCGAGACGGGCGAAGGCCAACGAGGCGCCGCAGCTGATCAGGAGCTGGCGCCCCTCGGGATCGGCGACCTGCAACAGCCTGGCGGGGTCGGCGAACAGGTGCAGCCCCGCCGCGTCCAGCCGCCAGCGCCAAGGCTGGGTGTTGTGAATGGACGGCGCGAGCGCGGCCAGCTCGACGATCGCGCGGGCGTCACTCTCTGTCAGCCGCATGGCGGTGCCGACCATGGCCTCTCCCGTTCGTCGACGACCCGGCAATCCTCGTGCGCGACCGACAGCCATGCGTGCAGGACCCCGGTCACCCGCAGGAGCCCATTGTCGCCTTCTCGCCGGCTCGCCGGGCCGCGCCGCTCCAACGTCCGCCCTACCCAGCCTTCCAACGTTCGCCCTACCAGCCTTCCAGTGTTCGCCCTACCAGCCTTCCAGTGTTCGACCTACCCAGCCTTCCAGTGTTCGACCTACCCAGACTCGCGAACGTTGGACCTGCCCGGACCGACTCCGTCACCCGCTCAGGCGACGCAGCGCTCGGCGGCCTGGAACGCCTCGCCTTCGGGCACCGTCGTCTGGATCACCCTGGCCGTCGGCCACGGCTCGGCCCATGCGCTCATCGCCCTGTGCACGGTGGACATGGCACCGGCGGTGGTCGAGGGCTTGCCGGACCCCACCGTGCCGGACGCCCCAGACAGCCCGGACGCCCCAGACGGCCCGGAGGCCGGCTGGCGGGCCGCGTCACGCCGTGCCAGCCGGGCCGCCGCCACCTCGGGCGAGGTCACGCAGCGCAGCTCGATCAGCTCCGCTCCGGTCTCCCGCGCGAGCCGCGCGGCCGCGGCGCGGTGGCGCCCGTCCGACCACGAGGCGTCGATGATCACCGTCTCCCCGCCGGCCAGGAAGGCCCGGGCCCGCGACAGCAGCTCCGTGTACGTCCGCGCGGTGATCTCCGATGCCAGCGGCCACACGTAGGAGTTGTCCGTGCCCACCTCCTCGGCGGAGAACCGCGCCCGCACCTCGTCGGAGCGGATCAGCACCCGGCCGCCGTCGCCGGCGGCAAGCCGACCGGCCAGGGTCGTCTTCCCGGTGCCGGGCAGGCCCCCGACGAGCACGAGCCGCACCCGCGCGCGGCGCAGATGCCGGTAGGCGATGTCGGCGAGACGGCGAGCCTGCTCCCCCGCGGCGGCCGCGACCGCGGCCGCCTCGACCAGCGCGCGGTAGGCGATGTGCAGATGCTCCAGCGAGCGCGGGTGCGCCGTTCTGGCGAACTCCTGGTAGGCGCGCAGGAGAAGGTCGGCGTCCTCCGATGACCCGAGGCGCTCCAGCTCCACCGCGAGCAGCGCGACGTCCCCGAGGACGTCGTCGTGCCGCCCGTCGCCCTCGGCCCGGGCGAGGATGCGCGGCCCGTCGTCCAGGCAGTAGATGTCGTCGGCCCGCAGGCTTCCGTGCCCGTCGCGGACCCACCCGCCCGTGACCCGCTCGGCCAGCATCGCGCCGCGGCCGGCGAGGTACGCCCGGGCCAGCCGGCCGATCTCGTCCACCAGCTCGGCCTCGAGCACCGTCCCCCGGAACGCGGCGGCGGCGGTGATCGCCTCCTGCCACCGTGCCTCGGACCGCCCGGGATCGTCGACGCCGCTCCCGTGGGAGCTCTCGCAGCGCGCGTGGAACCCGGCGACGGCCCGCGCGACGGCGCGGACCTCCTCGTCGATGTGACCACCCCGCCGGAGCAGGGACGCGAGCTGGCGACCGGCCGGCAGCCGGCGCAGGACGACAGCGTGATCCTGGACGACGCCGCCGTCGTCGACGACGTCCGCCACGCCGAGGTAGACGTCCGGTGCCAGCGGCCGGTTCCGCGCCACCTCGGCACGGCACGCCGCGAGCCGGGTCAGCAGGCCACGGAAGGCGGGCTCGCCCGGGTCCAGCGGCCGGCGCCGTTTGAGGACACGGTCGCCGGTCAGGCAGAGCACCGCGTCGGCCGTCTCGACCACCCGGCCGCCGGCGCCCGGCCGTGACCAGAGCACGGCGGGAACGGGCCTCGCGGCCATCTGCTCGACCGGCATGGCACCTCTCTCCGCACCGTTGCGTCCGGCATCCATCGTTACGGCCACCCGGGCGGCGCAGCGCCCGCGAGCGGCCCCGGAAACCGGGCCTTTCGTACCTGAGAGAGCTGCCTTCAGTCCCCTGAAACTCCTGCGGAGGACTACCCCGCACCCGGCGCTGCCGGCCGGCCGGCCAGACCGGGCAGCCGGCCAGACCGGGCCGACCGAGCAGACCGGGCCGACCGAGCAGACCGGACAGCGCAGCGGAACCGGTCAGCGCAGCGGAACCGCCCAGCGCAGCCGGGTGCCCCCGGACGGGCCGGCGGCGATGTCGAACGTTCCGCCCAGCTCCTCCGCGCGGCTGCGGAGGTTGTCCAGGCCGCTGCGCCGGCTGGTGTCCCCCAGACCGACCCCGTCGTCGGTGACCTCGGCGCGCAGCCAGCCCTGCCCGACCGTCACCGACAGCTCAGCCCGGCTCGCGCGTGCGTGCCGGGCCACGTTGGACAGGCTCTCGCGCGCGACGGCCAGCAGGTGGTCGACGGTCTTGCCCGACAGCACGGAGTCGAGCGGTCCGTCGACCCGCAGCCGGGGGCTGAACCCGAGGGCCTCGCCGACCTCCTCCACGATCTCGACCAGCCGGGCACGCACGCCCGCCCCGCCGCTGGACCGCCTCCCCCGCAGCTCGAACACCGTCGAACGGATCTCCCGGATGGTCGCGTCGAGGTCGTCGACGTAGGTGCTGAGCCGGCCCGCCGCCGGCGCGCGGTCCTCGGCCGCGGCCATGCCCTGCAGGCCGAGCGCGACCGCGTACAGCCGCTGCATGACATGATCGTGCAGGTCGCGGGCGATGCGGTCGCGGTCCTCCAGGACGAGCAGCCGGTCCCGGTTGGCACGGGAGGTGGCCAGGCCGAGAGCCACCTGGACGTGCCCGGCGAACGTCGCCGCCATGTCGAGGTCGGTGTCGGCGAACGGCCGGCCACCGGTCTCCCGTGCCAGGACCACCGCGCCCGGCCGCGTCTGCGTGCCCACCAGCGGGATGACCATGATCGGCCCGATGCCGACCGCGCCGAGCCCGGAGCTGCCCGGCTCCAGGGTGGCGTCGTCGACGAGCACGGGCCGGCCGTCGGCGACCGACCTGCCGGCCAGCGTCACCTCCGTCGGGACGACCTGGCCGACCAGGCTGTCCGCGGCCAGGCCGTCGGCCGCCTCGATCAGCAGCTCCCCGGTGACCTCGTCCGCCAGCAGCACGCAGGCCAGATCGGCGTCGGCGACCTCCCGGGCGCGCCCGACGATCAGCGCCAGCGGCTCGGCGCCGTCCGCCAGCAGGTGGCGCATGATGTCGGCGGACGCCTGCAGCCACTGCTGGCGCCGCTGCGCCGCTCCGAACAGCCGCGCGTTCTCGATCGCGACACCGGCGCTGGCGGCCAGGGCGAGGACCAGCTCCTCGTCCTGCGCGGTGAACCGCCGCCCGCCGCGCTTCTCGGTGAGGTAGAGGTTGCCGAAGACCTCGCTGCGGACCTTGATCGGCACGCCGAGGAAGGTCCGCATCGGCGGATGCCCCGGCGGGAACCCGACCGCGTGGTCATGCGCGGCGATGTCGTCGAGGCGGACGGGCCGGGGGTCGGCGGTCAGCAGGCCGAGCACGCCCTCCCCGCGCGGCAGGTGGCCGATCCTGCGGACCAGGTCGGCGTCCATTCCGACGTGGATGAACTGCTCCATCCGCCCGTCCCGGGCGATCACGCCGAGGGCTCCGTAGCGGGCGTCGACAAGCTCGCAGGCCGCCTCGGCGATCCGGCGGAGCACGACCTCCAGGCTCAGGTCGGCGGCGACCGCGCGATGGGCCCGCAGCAGGCTGCGCAGCCGGCCCTGGGTGGTCATCACCTCGTGGGCCCGCTCGACCAGCTGGACCATCAGCTCGTCCAGCTCAAGGCGGCCAGCCTGGGTGGGCGGGGCCTCGCCGAACGAGTCCGGGACCGGGAGCGGAGCCGGGGCGTCCAGGAGCTTCTCACTGTCGATCATCTCCCCGGCCTCCCGCCCGTCCAGCAGCTCCCGGAGTCGTCGAATCCCCAGCAGCCGCGGTGTCTCCAGCGACCCGCCGTCGGTGTCGTCGCCAGGGCTGTTATCACCACAGGCGCCCTCGAGCCACGGGTCCATGGTCTACAGACGCTATCGAACATCAGGGAAGCACAGCTTCGATCATCGGCCCAGCCATCGCACTGGGTGACCATGGCGGCCCCGCCATGACCTGGCCGGACGGCGCGGACCGCCGGAGACGCTGGTCATCACCACCGGCCACAGCTACCGAGACGGGTGCCACAAGGACCCATCCGGTCGGGCCTTCCGGCACCCCCGGGCACCATCCGGGCCGCACGGCTCTTCCGGCCAATCCACGCACCGGCTCTTGCACGTGCACCTTCAAACCCGGATGATCGGTCCGGGCTGGCGCGCCCCGACAGTGTCCGACCTCCAGCGGAGCCAGCCTTCGGAGCCAGCCTTGTATCCCACGCGGTCGCTGTGCCTTCCCGTTGACCTGCGGTTGATGGTGGTCGTCGCCGGCACCGTTCTCCTGATCATGTCAGGCACCTCGGAAGGCTCACCCACGCCGGAGTGGCGGCTGCCCGCGGCCTCACTGCGGCTCGGCGAGCCGGCCCGGGAGACGGCGCTGCGGCTGGCGGCCGACGCGGCCGCACCGCTGGCCGACGGGGCGGCGCTCACACTGGCGCACACGGCGCACCACCGGATCGGAGGTGAGGAGCAGATGACCCTCTACTTCCTGCTGGAGAGCGCAGAGAAGGCGACAGCGGCGACGGCAGTGGCAGCGGCGACGACGGCGCGGGAGCCGGCAGGACGGCCGGGGCAGGCGTGCTGGCGGTCGCTCGCCGGCCTCCCCGCGGGGCTGGAGAGGTTGGACCATGCCGTCCTTGTCGCCTGGCAACATGGCGAGGCCTATTCCGAGCCGGGCTGGCACCCCGTCCGGCCGCCGTCACCCAGCAGCCTTTCACCGCTTGAGGAGCTCCGTGCCCACTGAACAGCCGGGAAGCGGATTCGCACCTCCGGCACCCCCGTATGGTGGACCGGCCCGGCAAATCGTTACGGTCGATGCCGCATCTGCGGTCCGCACCAGGGGGCGGGCGTAAAGAATCGACCTGACGGTGCCTGACCATCCAAGGCGCGGATTCGTCCGGCGAACAACGAGGGGGGCGGCTCTTGCGCGGCCGCGACATCGACTATGACCGTCCGACACTCATCGGATGCGGTCGCTGCGATGTGCGTTGGACGGCGCTGACCGCTGCGCACTGCCCAACCTGCCACGAGACCTTTGTGGGAAGCGAAGGGTTTGATGCGCACCGCGACGACGGTCACTGTGTGCCGCCCGTCGACGCTGGGCTGTGCGCGGACGGCGGCTACTGGCGCCGCGACGACGAACGGGCCCCGGGGCGGCTGCTGACCCTCCCGCGCCAGATCACCACCGACCCGGTCGTCCGTCCCGCCTGATCGCCCCCCATCCGGCGGGGCTCAGGCGTTGATCGCCGCGCTGCGCCGGGCGGAGCCCGCGAGCGCGGCCCGCAGGGATGCCGGGGCGACGACCCGAACGTGCGGGCCCAGCGCCCACAGCTGCGACTCGGCGACTTCCGGGCCCTCGAACCACACGTCCAGCTCGCGCCAGCCGTCGGCGTCGGGCACGCCGGCCGTGGCCAGGGCCCGCCGTACGACGAGCGGATCCAGCACCCCGGCGAGGATCCGCTCCCCGAGCGCGGTGAGCGCCAGGCGCGCCGGCCAGCTGTGCAGGGACCGGACGAAGTCCTCCTTCGATGCGGCCCACCAGCGGTCCAGCCGGAAGTCCGCGGGCCGGGTGAAGCTCGCCCGCGGGCCGGGCACCGGTTCCGCCGCGGCGATCCGGGCGACGCGGTAGCTGCGTATGTCACCGTCCTGGCCCGCGACCAGGTACCAGACCCCCGCCTTGAGGACCAGCCCGAGCGGCTCGACCTGGCGCCGCACCAGCCGGTCCGTCCGGTCCGCCCTGTCCGGTCGATCCGTTCTGTCCGGCACATCCGTTCTCTCCGGCCGGCCGTACCGGATGTCGAGCCGGTGCCCGGCCCAGACCGCCGCGGCGACGGCGGCGAGGCACGGCACCGGCTCCGTGTCGGTGAACCAGCCCGGCGCGTCCAGGTGGAACCGTTCGCCGACCTGCCCGGCCCGGACGCGCAGCTGCGGGGGCAGGGTCGCCAGCACCTTGCCCCGCGCGGCGGCGGCGACGGCGTCCAGCCCGAGGCCGGCGAGCGCGTCACCGCCGGCCCCCGCCAGCAGCAGCGCGGACGCCTCGTCGCCGGTCAGCCCGTCCAGCCGGGTCCGCCATCCCTCCACCAGGCGGATCCCTCCGCGCGGCCCCGGCTCGGACCACACCGGCACGCCCGCCTGGGCGAGCGCGGCGACATCACGCCGCACGGTGCGGACGGACACCTCGAACCGGGCGGCGAGATCGGCGGCGGTGGCCCCGCCGTGGGACTGGAGATGCAGCAGGAGGGCCATCAGGCGGCTGGATCGCACCCGGCGAAGGTAGCTCCGATCCCTGACAGCAGATGTCACCGTTCGGGGTGAGGCTTGGGCCATGACTGTGAGCTGGAACGAGTTCGAGACGGCGGAACCGGACTTCGGGCGGGCCGTGCGCGAGCGGTTCGCCGCCTACCGCCACCACGTGCTGGCGACCGTGCGCGCGGACGGATCACCTCGGGTGAGCGGCATCGAGACGAACTTTCTGCTGGGTGAGCTGTGGCTCGGCGGCATGCCGGGTGCGCGCAAGTCGGCGGACCTGATCCGGGAGCCCCGGTTCGCGCTGCACGCGAACCCGGGCCCTGGCGCCGACATGCAGGACGGTGATGCCCGGGTGGCCGGCCGGGCCGTGCCGGTCACCGACCCGGGCACGCTGCGGAGCTTCGTCGACGAGGTGAAGCCACCGACGCCGTTCGACCTGTTCCGGGTGGAGGTCACCGAAGTCGTCCGGATCTCGGTTGCCGGCGACGAGCTGATAGTCGAGAGCTGGCATCCCGACGGCCGTGGCCTGCGCGTTCTGCGCCGTGGTAACGACGACGCGCCGGCCCGGGAGGAATAGCCCACACCGTGCGTCCGGGCACCGCCGGTCCGCAACGGCATTTCTTGACCCTGAGAACGGCGTACTCATACGTTCGATTTGCGGGTGTGTCGCTCGCGCCGAACCACCGCGACGAGCGACCGCGACGAGCGGAAATGTTCCGTACGTTCCGTACTGGCTTCCGGCTGGCCCGTTCCGGGCTTCCGGTTGGCCCGCGCCAGCTTCTGGTTGAGGAGTGCCGTGGAAAACGCAGTGATCGTCGACATCGTGCGCACCGCTTCCGGGCGAGGCAAGCCCGGTGGAGCGCTGTCCGAGATCCACCCCGTCGAGCTCCTCGCGGCGACGTTGAAGGCGCTGGTCACCCGGAACGACATCGACCCCGCGATCGTCGACGACGTGATCGCCGGCTGTGTCAGCCAGGCCGGGGAGCAGACGGCGAACATCGCCCGCAACGCGGTGCTCTCCGCCGGCTACCCCGAGTCGGTGCCGGGGACCACCGTCGACCGGCAGTGCGGCTCGAGCCAGCAGGCCATGCACTTCGCCGCGCAGGGCGTCATCGCCGGCGCCTACGACGTCGTCGTGGCCTGCGGCGTCGAGTCGATGAGCCGGGTCCCGATGCGCTTCGCCTCGGTGGGACGGGATCCGTCCGGGCCGGGCATGCGCGCGCGCTACCCCGAGGGCCTCGCCAACCAGGGCGTGGGCGCCGAGCTGATCGCGGCGAAGTGGAAGCTGACCCGCGAGGAGCTCGACGAGTTCTCCGCCCGGTCGCACCAGCGAGCGGCGGCGACCGCCGCGGCCGGTGGCTTCGACAACGAGATCATCCCGTTCGAGGCGGTCGCCCCGGACGGCAGCACGTTCACCCACACCGTCGACCAGACCGTCCGCCCGTCGACCACGGCCGAGGGGCTCGCCGGGCTCAAGCCGTCGTTCTACACCGAGCAGTACGCCGAGCGCTTCCCGCAGATCGGCTGGCACATCACCCCGGGCAACTCCTCGCCGCTCAGCGACGGCGCGTCCGCCGCACTGATCATGAGCGAGTCGAAGGCGTCCGCGCTGGGCCTGCGGCCACGGGCCCGCTTCCACTCGTTCGCACTGGCCGGTGACGACCCGCTGTACATGCTGACCGCGCCGCTGCCGGCGACGCAGAAGATCCTCAGGCGCTCCGGTCTGAGCCTGGACGACATCGACGCCTACGAGGTCAACGAGGCGTTCGCGTCCGTCCCGCTGTTCTGGGCGAAGGAGCTCGGCGCCGACCCGGCGAAGCTCAACCCGCGCGGTGGCGCGATCGCGCTGGGCCACCCGCTCGGCGGTTCCGGGGTCAAGCTGATGGCGACGATGCTCAACTACCTGGAGGCCACCGGCGGGCGCTACGGTCTGCAGACGATGTGTGAGGGCGGCGGCATGGCCAACGCGACGATCATCGAACGCCTGTAAGTTCGTTTTCCGGGCCGCTCGGGGCCGTTCGAGACCGTTCGGGTCTGGCGTCGGGTTTGGCGTTGCTCCAGTTACTCCAGGTTGTTCGGGGAGGCAGTGTGTCCGGTCCGCTGAGCGGGCTGCGGGTCGTGGAGCTCGCGGGTATCGGCCCCGGGCCGCACGCCGCGATGATCCTCGCCGACCTC
The DNA here is from genome assembly GCF_000177675.1 of Parafrankia sp. EUN1f. GTDB lineage: Bacteria > Actinomycetota > Actinomycetes > Frankiales > Frankiaceae > Parafrankia. The sequence continues at coordinate 6,495 of NZ_ADGX01000019.1, read as the reverse complement.
GGCGCGGACGTCGTCCGCGTGCAGCGGCCGAACCTGGGCGACGGCCCCGACGACTGGCTGCTGCGCGGCCGGCGCCTGCTGCGGGTCGACCTGCGCAGCCCCGAGGGCCTCGCGCAGACGACGGAGCTGATCGCCCGGGCCGACGTGCTGATCGAGGGCTACCGGCCCGGAGTGGCCGAACGGCTCGGTCTCGGCCCGGAGCAGTGCCTGGCGCGCAACCCCCGGCTGGTCTACGCCCGGATGACCGGCTGGGGCCAGACCGGTCCGCTCGCGCACCGCGCCGGCCACGACATCAACTACATCTCGCTGACCGGTGCTCTGCACGCCATGGGCAGCAACGCCGACGAACGCCCGGCACCGCCGCTGAACCTGGTCGGCGACTACGGCGGCGGCTCGATGTTCCTGCTGGTGGGGATCCTCTCCGCGCTGCTGGAACGCGGGCGTTCGGGCCAGGGCCAGGTCGTCGACGCGGCGATCGTGGACGGAACCAGCGTCCTGCTGCAGATGATGTGGGCCTGGCGCGCCATGGGCGACTGGCACGGCTACGGCGACTGGTCCGACGAGCGGGCGTCCAACCTGCTCGACGGCAGCCGGCCCTTCTACGACACCTACACCTGCTCCGACGGTGGCCACGTCGCCGTCGGACCGCTGGAACCGCAGTTCTACGCCGAGCTGCTCAAGGGCCTCGACCTGGACGCGGCACAGCTGCCGGACCAGAACGACCCGGCCGGGTGGCCGGTGCTGCGCGAGGCCTTCACCACCGCCTTCGCCGCCCGCACCCGCGACGAGTGGGCAGCGCGCTTCGACGGGACGGACGCCTGTGTCACGCCGGTCCTGAGCCTGGCCGAGGTGTCGGCGGATCCGCACATGTCCGCCCGCGGCGCCGTGGTGGACGTCGACGGGGTCCCCCAGGCCGCGCCCGCGCCCCGCTTCTCCCGCAGCCCCACGCCCGTACCCCCCCGCGCGGTCTACGGCGAGCCGGACGCCGTCCTGGCCGAATGGGCGAGCGCACCGCCGGCCGGGTGACCCGCATCCGACTCACCCGCACCCGGATCACCCGCACCCGGATCACTCGTTCCCGGATCACGCACATCCGACCCATCCACGTCGAGGTGAGAGCCGCCTGAACGCGGCGGACGTCGCGCTGCTCCTCGGCGCCGGGATCCTCGCGGGCATCACCAGCACCGTCGCGGGGTTGGCGTCCCTCGTCTCCTATCCGGCGTTGCTCGCCGTGGGCCTGGAGCCACGGACCGCGAACATGACGAACACCGCGGCCCTGCTGTTCGTGGCGCTCGGTGCCGCGCTCGGCTCGCGTACCGAGCTCGCCGGCCAGGGCGGGCGGGTCGCCCGCTTCGGCGCCGCCACCCTCACCGGCGGGGCCCTCGGCGCGGTGCTGCTGATGACCACCCCGGCCCGCGCCTTCGAACTGGTCGTGCCCTGGCTGATCGTCGGCGCCGCGGTGCTCCTGGTGCTCTCGCCTCGCCTTCGGCCGGCGGCCGGTGACACCGCCGCCGGCCCCCGCGGCCCCGGCCTGCTGGCCGCCGTGTTCGGCGTCTCGATCTACACCGGGTACTTCGGCGCGGGTGCCGGCGTCGCCCTGCTGGCGATCATGGCTGTGATGATCCCGGAGCCGCTGGCCCGTGTGAACGCGGTGAAGAACGTCGCGTCGGGCTTCTCCAACGCGGTCGCCGCGGTCCTGTTCGCCGTCGTGGGATCGGTTGCCTGGACGGCGGCCGCCCCGCTGGCCGCCGGGCTGCTCGCCGGCGGCGCCATCGGCCCCCGCATCGTCCGGGCGCTGCCCGCCGAGCTGCTGCGCTGGATCATCGCGGCCGCGGCGGTCGGCCTGGCCGTGTCCCTGGCTCTCGACGCCTACCGCTGAAGCCCAGCCCGGCCCGGCCCCTGTTCTCCTCGCCACCGGTCGAGGTGGGCCCGAGGAGTTGAGGATTCCGGTCGCGCCAGAGCCCGCAGCATCATCCCGAGCTTCGGGAAGCCGTTGCTGCTGAGCAAGAATCGAGGATCCCGGCCGTAAGGACGACCACAATTTCATGATCTTCCAACAGTGACCTCGGGCCGCACCCCGGACAGCCGTTGCGACCAGGCAAGAGATGAGGATCGTGGTCGTCGGGACGACGAAAAGCCCATGATCTTCGAGCGGTGGCGATCCCAGCCGCACACTCCCGACTATCGATCTTGGTCCACGTGATTTCGTGACGGGCACCACCCGGCAGCAAGCAGTCACAGCGGCCAGTCACAGCGGCAGCCCGGTCGAAGTGGCAGCTCGGGAACCGCGGCACATCCGGAAGGTTATCCCGTATACATCCGGGTATTTGGCGGCTCAGCGGATATTCCCCCTTTACGGAAGGAGCGCCCGATGGCAACCCGGGTGCGCACTCGGACCTACGGCAGCGTCAGCCTCGGATTTCTTCTTTACCTGGCCATCGGACTCATCGTCACCATCAGCCAGGACTACTGGAACGTCACCGACTGGGACGGTGCCACCCTGCGCCACTTCTTCACCGCGGTGGTCGCGACACTGGCCTGGCCGCTGGCCATCTTCTACTCCATCGGCCTGACCCCGCGATAGACGTCCACTGCCACGCGACCCACGCCGCTGGCCGGCACGCCGCCGGCCGTGCGGTCGTGCGGCCCTGTGTGGCCGGCCGACTGGCAGGTGCTCGCCGAGCGGGACCCGGCGGCGCGGCCGTGGCGGCCCGTGCGCGGTGCCGTCTCCCACCTCCGCGCACGGCGGGAGACGGCACCGGCCAGCGCCGCTGGCGGATCTCAGCCGCCCGATGCCGAGAAGAACGTCGTCACCCGCAGCTCGGTCAACACCGTGGCCGCACAGCCCACGCCGGCGGCCACCGAGCCAGGCCCGGCAGCCACGGGACCAGCCGCAGGCCCAGGCGCTGACCCACGCCCGGCAACACCGTCCGACGGAAGCCCACCGTCCGCGGCGAGCCCACCGCCCGACGGGAGCAGCCCCGCAAAGCCGTCCACCGGCAGCGGACCTGTTGCACCGGGAGGGACGACGCGCAGCCCAGCCGGCCTGGCCGGTGCATCCGGGCAGCTCGGGAACAACCCGGCGGCGGTCATGGCGAGACCGGCCTGCGCCCGTCCGCCGACCGCCAGCGGCACCGGCGGCCCGACCGGACCCTGGGCAACGGCTGCCGGGCCGAGCCCGTCGCCGGCCTCGTCGACCTGGAAAACCAGCGGGTAGCCACGCAGCTCACAGGACCGCCGCCCGACGTTGACCACGCTCAGCTCGGCGTACGTCTGACCCGCGCCGTGTTGGACGTCCGTCACTTCGGCGCGAAGCTCACCCGAGTCGCAGGAAATGCCGCCGCCCGGCACGTCACCGGCCGCGGCCATTCCGGCGAAACCGGCCACCGCGAAAACTGCCACCGCGAGCGTGGCGGCCATCCCGGTCGAGGCCAGGACGTGGAAACCCGCCCCGCACCTTTCCGACGGCATTTCCGGCCGGCGCGAGGCGGACGATTCGAGGATGCGCGGAGAAAGCGGAGAAAGACGCATGACGCCCTCCCGGATCCCCCGATCTGGGCCCGTTCCGAACTCCCGGGAAACGATGTTCCCGGGCACCGATCACCTTCCCCTTTCCCAGGGCCGCCACACCTGCGGTCTCGTCGCCGACCGTGACAGTGACGAAGCGCACCATTGCGTGGCCGAGCCCATCCGAGGCCGAGCGCCCATCGAGCGGGTCCCGCGGCGCGAGCCGGTCCGCGGGTGAGCCGGTCCGTGCGAGCCGCAGGCGGCGGTCGCGCTTCGGGCTGGTGCTCGGTGCGGATGGTGAGCAATCATGCGCCCGGGGCCCCGCCAGTACCCGCCGTACCACACGGTGGCCCCCTGGACCGACACACATCCCACAGGCCATCGTGAAACGGTCCGCACCCGGCAGGCGTTGAACCGGCTTGACGGGGGTAGGCAAACAGCTGGGCGACTGTCGGGCCCGACAGCGTCCCACCCGACGGAAGGGATCATGAACAGTACCGACGATGCCGGATGTAGTTCCGGCCGACCCACGCGTAGGGAAGCGCCCGCGGGGGTCGATCGGTGACAGAGGCGCTCCTTCTGCTCCTGAGTATTGTGCTGGTGGTGACCTGCGGCGTCTTCGTAGCCGCGGAGTTCGCGTTCGTCACCGTTGACCGACCTTCCGTCGAGCGTGCCGCCGACGCGGGCGACCGGTCCGCGGCCGGGGTGCTGACCGGGCTGCGGCAGCTGTCCACCCAGCTCTCCGGGGCACAGCTCGGTATCACCATCACGAACCTGGCCATAGGTTTCCTCGCCGAGCCGGCCATCGCAGATCTACTTGAAGGCCCGCTCACGAGCCTCGGGGCTTCCCACGGCGTCGCACGTGGCGTCTCCGTGGCTCTCGCCCTGGTCCTCGCGACCGCGTTCACCATGCTCTACGGGGAGCTCGTGCCCAAGAACCTGGCGATCGCCAGGCCGCTGGGCACGGCGCGGGCCGTGCAGCGCCCGCAGCGGGTCTTCACCCGGGCTGTCCGTCCCCTGATCCATTCGCTGAACAGCACCGCGAACGCGCTGCTGCGGCGGGTCAACATCGAGCCCCAGGAGGAGCTCGCCTCGGCGCGATCGCCGCAGGAGCTGTTCTCCCTGCTCGGGCGCTCGGCCGAGCACGGCACCCTGCCCCGGGAGACCGCGACGCTCATGCAGCGCTCGCTGACCTTCGGTGACCGCGTGGCCGAGGACGTCATGACACCCCGCATGCGCATGCAGTCGATCGACGCGGACGCACCGGTCAGCGAGGTGATCAACGCCGTCCGGCGGACCGGCCACGCCCGGTTCCCGGTCATCGGGGACGGCAGTGACGACGTCGTCGGGCTGATCCACGTCAAGCACGCGGTGAGCGTGCCCGAGGAGCTGCGCGACACGACGACGGTGCGGGAGGCGATGGTCCCCGCCGTGACCGTGCTGTCCTCGATGCCGCTCGACCCGCTGCTGGAGACGCTGCGGTCGGGCGGTCTTCAGATGGCCATCGTCGTGGACGAGTTCGGCGGGACGGATGGTCTGGTCACCGCGGAGGACCTCATCGAGGAGATCGTCGGCGACGTCATCGACGAGCATGACCGCGTCAGCCCCCGGGCCTTGCGCCGCCGGGACGGCACCTGGCTGCTCTCCGGCCTGCTGCGGCCCGAGGAGGCCAGCGAGGTCACCCGCCTGCGGATCCCGGCCGACGAGTCGTACCAGACACTGGGTGGCCTGATGTCGCGCACGCTGGGGCGGATCCCCCGCGCCGGCGACACGATCACGCTCGAGGGCATCCGCTACGAGGTGGAACGGATGGACGGTCGGCGGGTCGACCGGATCAGGCTCGGGGCCGGCCGATGAACGACGTCATCGCGCTGGCGGTGACGGTCGTGCTTCTGGCCGGCAACGCCTTCTTCGTCGGCGCCGAGTTCGCGCTCATCTCCGCGCGGCGGGACACCATCGAGCCGCGGGCCGCGGCCGGCTCGCGCGCCGCCAAGGTGACGCTCCACGCCATGGAGCACGTGTCGCTGATGCTCGCGGGCGCCCAGCTCGGTATCACGGTGTGCACGCTCGGCCTCGGCGCGCTGAGCGAGCCCGCCATCGCGCACCTGCTGGAGGCGCCGTTCGAGGCGGTCGGGCTGCCGACCTCGATGCGGCATCCGGTGGCGTTCGCGATCGCGCTCACCCTGGTGACCTACCTGCATGTGGTCATCGGTGAGATGGTTCCCAAGAACCTCGCGCTGGCCCTGCCGGACCGGGCGGTCCTGCTGCTCACCCCGCCCCTGGTCGCCGTGGTGCGGGCGGTGAAGCCGGTGATCTCGGCTCTCAACCTGGTCGCGAACCTCACCCTGCGGGCACTGCGGGTGGAGCCGAAGGACGAGGTCACCAACGTCTACACCCGCGACGAGGTGGCCGGGCTCATCGAGGAGTCGCACCGCGAGGGCCTGCTGGCCGAGGACGAGCACGACCTGCTCACCGGCGCGCTGTCCTTCGACGAGCGCACCGCCCGCAGTGTGCTGCTCCGGCCGGAGGCACTGGTCACCGTCGCACCCACGGTCACGCCGCGGGAGGTCGAGCAGCTCGCCGCCGACACGGGCTTCACCCGTTTCCCGGTCCGTGGCGAGGACGACGACCTCGTCGGCTACCTGCACCTCAAGGACGTCCTGGAGAACCGTGAGGACCGCAGGTCCGCGCCGGTCGCGCCGAAGTGGATCCGGCCGCTGGTGCGGGTCGGCGCGGACGAGAGCCTGCGCACGGTCCTGGCGACAATGCAGCGCTCCGGGTCGCATCTGGCCCGGCTCTCCGACGAGACCGGCCGCATCCTCGGGCTGGTGGCGTTGGAGGACATCCTGGAGGAGCTCGTCGGCGAGATCCGCGACGAGGCGGCCCACCAGCCCGCCTGAGGCCGGCCGCGGGCGGCGTGCGGGTCGCCCGCGTGCGGGTCCGCCCGCGTGCGGCTGCGGTGTGTCCCTGAGCCGGAAGCTCAGGGAC
>NZ_ADGX01000020.1 GCF_000177675.1 Parafrankia sp. EUN1f | reverse complement strand
CCTCACCCAGCCACAGCCAACCTACGAAGGTCGCGCGACACGGGATCAGCGCATTGATCGATCAGCTCAGATCTTGTGACCCCAGCACGGCTTCGAGCTCACCCACGGACTCGAACCCTGCTGCGCATACAGAATATGCGCACGCTTCCACTGCTCAGCCACACTCGCGTTCTGCGGCAGACCCTTACCACCCACCGCATGCCACGTGCCCGGCATGAACTGGAACAGCCCACCAGCACCAATCGAGTTCACCACACGCGGATTACCACCGGACTCACACGGCACCACAGCACTCAGGAACCTGTGCGCATCCGGCCGCGCCGCGGCACTCGCCGGCTGGGACATCGCGATACCGCCACCAATCGTCGCCGCCAACACCGGCGCGACCAGCAAAGCACGGCCACGACGGATGGAACGACGGTTCTTGCGAGCACCCGAAGTCATCAGGGACAAAATCAATACCCTTCCCCACACCTACGAAGTCAGCTTTCGGGTTCGAGCCGGAAAAGCCCGGCCACGCAGTGCGTGACAAGTCGGCCGCACTGCGCGACTTCACCCCGAAGGACGCCTGCCTACGACGCCCGGGAACCTGGGTCCCCCGCTCCCGCCTGCTGGATGTCGAAGCACCGGGCGAGGCGGGATTCGGCGTGCCACCCGATGTGCGCTCCCCACGTCCGGAAGCACGTCAACAACGTTACCCACCACCCGCCAGCGATTTCCAGACCTCCGTGAAGAGCACCACTCGCCACCAGGAGGCCTTGAAAGCCCACCGCCGGCCAGCTCGATCCGGTGGAACGCCCCTTTCATACCGCCGACATTCCGTCAGCGTCAGCACCCCGCCACAATGCAACTGGAACCACCGCGCACCCGGTGACCGCCGGACTCGGCTGCGCGACGAGAATTTCACCGGCCCACGGAGAACACATCACGCGAAACAGACAGAACACCGCCCGGTCGCGGGGCTCCGGGCCAGCAGTGCACGGGGCATTTGTCGGTACTATCCCGCGATTGGCGACAGACATGATGGTTGACGCCATCCGACCCTATTCGAAGTATAAGTCGGGACGCACGTCGCTGAGGAGCTGAGGAGCTGAGGAGCTCGCGATGGACAGCGCACCGCCGCCGGAGCAGACCAGCGAACAGCCACCGCCGATCCTGGCCGCGCTCGACGCGGTCAGCCGGCAGAACCCGTACCCCACCTACCGCTCGATCCAGGAGAGCGGGGCGTTCGTCCGCTGCGACGTCCGCGGTTGGGTCAGCACCATCATCACCGGGCACGCCGACTGCTCCGCGGCCTTCCAGAGCCCGGACTTCGGCAACGGCTACACGGCCGGCATCCACTCGGGCGCCCATCGGTCGGCCGGATCCGATGACAGTGGGCTGAAGTCCCTGCTCCGGAAGGACCCGCCCGAGCACACCCGGCTCCGTGGCCTGGTGAACCGCGCGTTCACCCCGGGTGTCGTCGCGACCCTGACCGCCGAGATCACCTCGATCGTCGACACCCTGCTCGACGCGGCCCTCGCGGCTGGCGAGGTCGACATGATCGAGGCGTTCGCGCGCCCGCTGCCGCTGTCGGTCATCTGCCGCATGCTCGGCGTCCCCGCCGAGGACGAGTCGGTTTTCGGCGAATGGATCGTCCCGCTCGTACGCGGTCTCGCGCCCGACATGACGCTCACGCCGGAGGACCTGCGCGTCCGCGCCGAGTCCACGCGCTCCATCCAGGGGTACTTCCGCGACCTGATCGCCGACGTCCGGGCGAAGCCACGCGAGGACCTGCTCAGCCAGCTCGTCGCGGCCGGGCAGGACAGCGACGTGCTCCCGGAGCAGGAGCTGCTCGACCTGTGCATCCTGCTGCTCGTGGCCGGGTTCGAGACGACGGTGAACCTGATCGGCAGCGGCATCGTGGCGCTCCTGCGCGACCCAGATCAGCTGGCACGGCTGCGAGCCGCACCCGAGCTCGTGCCGGCGGCGGTCGAGGAGATGCTTCGCTACGACCCCACGTTCCCCCTCATAATCCGCACCGTTCTGCGGGACACCGAGGTGAACGGCCATCCGTTCAGCCGCGGCGACAGCGTGGTGCTGCTCGTCGGAGCCGCGAACCGCGACCCTGATGTGTACCGCGAACCCGACCACTTCGACGTCGCCCGCTACGCGCAGACGACCAGCGCTCCTCGCCATCTCGGCCTGGGCCTGGGCATCCACTACTGCCTCGGCGCGCCGCTCGCCCGCGCCGAAGGTGCGATCGCACTGCGTGCCCTGCTCTCCCGCACCGAGAAGATCACTCTGCTGGACGAGCCCGGCTACCGGCCCAGCGCCTGGGTGCGCGCGATGAGCCGGCTGCCACTGCGGCTTTCGGTGTAGCCGACCTCCGAGCGCTAGTCCCGCTGCACACGCGGCAGCGGGACGGCGCCGTGATGCGCGGTCAGCCCGCCGTCGGCGACGAGCGTCGTGCCCGTGATGTAGGAGGCCGCCGCGGAGGCCAGGAACCAGACGGCGCCGGCCTGCTCGTCGGCACGGCCCCAACGCTGCAGCGGGATCCGCTGGCTGCTGGCCTCCACGACCGCCGGCTGTGCCAGGTACGGGGCCATCAGCGACGTCTCGGTCAGGCCGGGCGCCACCGCGTTCACCCGGATGTTCTGCGCCGCGTAGTCGACCGCCGCGGCCCGCACCAGGTTGATCACCGCGCCCTTCGACGCGTGGTAGGCCCAGTTGCCGGGATCCGCCTGCAGCCCACCGCTCGACGCGGTCACGACGATCGAGCCTCCGCCGCCGGCCCGCAGCGCCGGTGCGACCGACCGGATGCCGATCGCCACACCACGGACGTTCACGGCGAGGATCCGGTCCAGCCGCTCGATCGCGCCGTCGGCCTCCCAGGGCACGGTCCCGCCGATGCCGGCGTTGAGGACAGCCACGTCCAGGCGCCCGAAGCTCTCCAGCGCGAGCTCGGTCATCCGTGCGCCGCACTCCTGCGTCGAGACGTCCGCGACCAGGGTGACCACCTGTGGACGAACGGCTCCGTCGAGGCGGGCAGCGGGCTGCGAGGCGAGCGACGCAGGCGGGGCGGAGGAAGCGAGCGGCCCCGAGGATGCAGGCGGTTCCGCGGAACCGGCATCCGCGGCCAGATCTGCCAGCCCGGCCAGGCCGGCCTCGTCCGCGTCGACCGCCACCACGCCGAACCCGCGGGCGGCGAACAGCTCGACGCAGGCCCGGCCGATGCCAGAAGCGGCTCCGGTGATGACGACAGCCTGGGCGACCACGTGACCTCCGCGCGTCTCCCGACCCGGCGCCGCCGGCTCGGCCTGACCAGATCAATCAGCCAGCCGAGTCTTGCCGATCGGTATGAACGGGACGGATCGGCAAGATGAGAGCCGGCGGTCGGATCAGGGGCCACTGCCCGCTCAGGCCGCCACCGCAGAAACGGTCGAGTGGTCAGCCTTCCCCGCGGCATGGAGCCCGGTACCGGCCGACGTGGGCCGGCCGGCGATGCTGCGCGGCTGCTGCCGGGCAAGCTTGCCGGCGATCTGGTCAGCGATCAGCTGCAGCCGTTCTATCGGCGGGGCCGGGTCGTAGCTCATGTAGACAACGTTCACCTTGACGTGATCGACTAGGAAGAAGAGAGTGTCCAGCGCGATGTCGTAGGTGATTCCCTGGCCTCGCACCTGCGTCGTCCTGCGCACATACCCAGCGGCTCCGGTCGGCGCCGGGAGACCCTGGATCCCGATCAGCTGATATTCGAGCTCGTCGCCGCCGTCGGCGTTGCGCTCGTCTATTCTAGCCTGGGTCTCCTTGCCCAAGCAGTCCGCGAACCAGGGATTGGACCACATCACGGTCTCGAAAACAGCCTGCTTCTCGGTCACTATCTCGGCGTCGGACATGATGACCGTTCCGTCGTCATTGTCACTCACGAAGGTCGCGCCGAGAGCGGTTGCCTCGGGCTCGTTGTCGAGGTCCTCCGCCGAAAAGCCGACGCAGTCCGCGAACTCAGGGGAGTACTGTTCCACGGCCTGGGCAGCGGCGACGGCTTCGGCGGCGGCATCGGCATCGATGGGCACACCGGTGAAGCCGGCCGTCACCGGGCCTTCGGTCAGCACGAAGTCCTCGGGCCACAGACCCAGCGCACTCGGCGTCGGCGTTGCGGTCCCCGACGGCGTACCGGCGCTCGGCGTGGCCGTTCCCGAGGTGACCGCGGCTTCGCGTCTGCCGGTCGTGTCGCCGTCACCTGAGCACGACGAAACGGTGAACGCGATGACCGCCAGGAGAATCCCGTGGCGCTTCAGCCGGAGCTGTCGCGGTCGATTCCCGGGGACCGAGGGCGGACCGCCCCGGGCCTCGCCCGGCGCCCGCCCACCCAGTCGCAACAGATCGCGAACAGCCATGTCTCGCCCACCCCCACGCATGCCAGCACCGGCACAATCACCGGATGTCTCCCGCGCGGCAGACACGCGACATACGTGCTCTATCGGGACGGAAGGACAGCGAAGCTATCAGGCTGCTGTCAGCCCGCTGTCAGATGCCTGTCAGCAGAACCAGGGAAGGCCCAAATAAGACAACGAGCGGCAATTAACAACCACTTAAATGCCACACAAGCACCAATGCGCCCGCAACGTCGCGAGAACGTTGCGGGCGCACCGGTGTTGTCTGCTGCGGATCAGATCCTGCCGCCCCAGCAGCTCTTCGAGGCGTACCAGGGGCTGGTGCCCTGCTGGGCGTACAGGATGTGGGCGCGCTTCCACTGCTCCGCGGCGCTGGCGTTCTGCGGCAGACCCTTGCCACCGACGGCGTGCCAGGTGCCGGGCATGAACTGGAACAGACCACCCGCGCCGATCGAGTTCACCGCGCGGGGGTTGCCGCCGGACTCACAGGGCACAACCGCACTCAGGAAACGGTGTGCGTCCGGCCGGGCGGCGGCGCTCGCCGGCTGGGACATCGCGATACCGCCACCGATCGTCGCGGCGAGCACCGGCGCGACAAGCAGCGCACGGCCCCGACGGATGGAACGGCGGTTCTTAGAGGAACCCGAAGTCATAACGGACAAAATGGTGTCCTTCCCACACGCCTGCGAAGTTAGCTGTCGGGTTCGGGCTGGGAATGCCCGGCGCCCGCGCTTTCAGATCGCGCTCGGCGGCTTCACCCCGAAGGACGTTCAACGTCCGGGAAACCTGGGTCCCCCGCTCCTGCCCGCGGTTTTGTTAATCACCGGGTGGGGCAGGATTCGGCGTGCCACCCGATGTGCGCTCCCCAGTCGGAAGCACGGCAGTGACGTTACACACGAGGCACAAACCAATTCAAAGGCTTTGTGAGGAGCGTCACATCCGACACCTCGGCCTTGAATTTCTTCGGCGTTACGTCTAGCCGGCCGAGAATTCGCCCCTTTTCTCCCGGCGCCATGCGGCCGGCGTCATCGATTCGTCGCCACCGGTCAACCCAACCGCTGCGCAAGGTGCGTGACACGATCGGGCCCGTGACCGAATTCCCCGCCGCGACGACGAAGAATTTTTCCGGCCCGGATTCCGACACATCATGAGTTAATCCGTTTTCGCCGGCACCGCACCTGGTGGGGTCAGGGCTGGCCGGTGCCGACCTCGCCGTAGGCCACGACCGACAGGAACCGAATCGGAAGCTGGACCAGCTCCCGCGGCCCGTGCGCGCCCTCGCCGTCGAGCTGCAGCGCGTCGCCGGGGCGCATGACGTAGCTGGCATCACCGTGGCCGTAGATCATCTCCCCTTCGAGCATGTAGAGCAGCTCGGTGCCCGGATGCTGGAAGAGCGGGAACTCCTCGCTGCGCTCGGTCAGGGTGACGATGTGGGCCTCCATCCGCTTGTGCGGGCCGCGCAGCGCGCCGAGCAGGGTGTACTCGTGGCCCACCCGGGTCCCGCGCTGGGTGATCCGCGGCCCGGTGCCGGCGCGGGTGAAGACCGCCTCGCGGGCGGCGTCCGCACCGCGGAACAGCGACGTCACCGGGACGTCGAGCGTCTCGGCGAGCCGGTCGAGCGTGGTCAGGCTGCAGGAGATCGACGCGTTCTCCACCTTCGAGATCATCGCGCTGGACACGCCGCTGCGCGCCGCGAGCTCGGCCAGGGTCAGCCCACGGTCATGGCGCAGGCGCCGGACGTTGCCCGCGATGGCACGCTCCAGCCGCCCCTGCCGGGACGCGTTCTCCTCCCCCACACCCGGAACACTAGCGATGGCGCCCCCTTTGCCCGGTCCGTCCGGCCGGTCGGGTGGCTGCCCGCTCGGCTGCCCGCTCGGCTGCCCGCCCAGCTGGCTGCTCGGCTGCCCGGGTGGCTGCCTGCCCGGCTGACCGGGCGGCTGGCCGCTCAGCACGTCTCCCCGTTCACCGGTCGGCGCCGGGGATCCAGGTGGTCCCGGCGAGCGGCACCCGGGCCATCGCCGCGGCTTCGACCGTCAGCGCGACGAGGTCCTCGGGCTCCAGGTTGCGCAGGTGCGCCTTGCCGCAGGCACGGGCCAGCGTCTGCGCCTCCATGGTCAGCACCCGCAGGTAGTTCGCGAGCCGCCGGCCGCCCTCGACCGGGTCGAGCCGGGCCGCGAGCTCGGGATCCTGGGTGGTGATGCCGGCCGGGTCGCGGCCGTCCTGGAAGTCGTCGTAGTAGCCGGCCGCCGAGCCGAGTCGCTCGTACTCGGCCGCGTACCGTGGATGGTTGTCACCGAGCGCGATCAGTGCCGCCGTGCCGATGGCGACGGCGTCGGCGCCGAGCGCCATCGCCTTCGCGACGTCCGCTCCGGTACGGATGCCACCGGAGACGATCAGCTGGACCTTGCGGTGCAGGCCGAGCTCGTCCAGCGCCTGCACCGCCTGCGGCAGCGCGGCCAGCGTCGGGATGCCGACGTGCTCGATGAAGACGTCCTGGGTGGCGGCGGTGCCGCCCTGCATGCCGTCGAGGACGACGACGTCCGCGCCGGCGGCGACCGCGAGCTTCACGTCGTAGTAGGGGCGGCTCGCGCCGATCTTGACGTAGATCGGCTTCTCCCAGTCGGTGATCTCACGCAGTTCGAGGATCTTGATGGCGAGGTCGTCGGGGCCGGTCCAGTCCGGGTGCCGGCAGGCGGAGCGCTGGTCGATTCCGGGCGGCAGGGTGCGCATGGCGGCGACCCGGTCGGAGATCTTCTGGCCGAGCAGCATGCCGCCGCCGCCGGGCTTCGCGCCCTGCCCGAGCACCACCTCTATGGCATCGGCCTTGCACAGGTCGGTCGGGTTCATCCCGTAGCGCGACGGCAGGTACTGGTAGACGAGGTGCTTCGACTGGTCACGTTCTTCGGGGGTCATCCCGCCGTCGCCGGTGGTGGTGGACGTCCCGACCTCGCTCGCGCCGCGGCCGAGCGCCTCCTTGGCCGGCGCGGAGAGAGCCCCGAAGCTCATTCCGGCGATCGTCACCGGGATGTCGAGGTGCAGCGGGTATTTCGCGTTGCGGTCGCCGAGGATCACGTCGGTGCCACACCGCTCGCGGTAGCCCTCCAGCGGGTAGCGGGACATCGACGCACCCAGGAACAGCAGGTCGCCGAAATGCGGCAGGGCCCGCTTGGCCCCCCAGCCGCGAATGTCGTAGACGCCGGTGCTCGCGGCCCGCTGGATGCCGGCGATGGTGGCGCGGTCGAAGGTCGCCGACTCGCGCAGGCCATAGGTGGCGGGCGACGAAGGATAGCCGGACATCAGATCTCCTCAGAGTACGGACGGACCGTGAGCGTGTGGCAAATTCCCGAGAACGGGTGGATCCAGCCCACCGAGATTGACCTGGCGGTCCGGCCCATCCGCCGCACGGCGACCCACCGGGGATCCCGCGCCGCCGCGCGGCTCCAGCAATTCGCACCAGTACGCGCAAACGGGACAGCGAGTCGCTTGCCAATCCGCAAGAAGCGAGGATTTTGGTCGGGCCAGCAGCCAGAATCCTCACTTTTTACTCGGAAGCAGTGGCGGCAGTGGTAGCCCGAAGCTCGGGATTCCGCGGTGGGCTGCTATGAGAGGGAACAGGCTCAGTACGCGTCCGAGTTGTGGGCGGCGAAGTGGTAGAGCGTGCGGGCCGAGCCGTACCGGCGGAACTCCGCCGGGTCATACCCCGGCTCCCCCGACTCCCCCGACTCGCCGGGCTCCCCGAGGCCGGCGGCGGTGAGCAGCTCGGCCAGCTCGGCCCGGTGCTCGTCCCGCATCGGCTTCTCCACACAGTCAGCGCCGAGGGAACCGACCTTGCCGCGGACGTAGATCCGAGCCTCGTAGATCGAGTCACCGAGCCCGTCCCCGGCGTCGCCGCAGACCACCAGCCGGCCGGCCTGCGCCATGAAGGCGCTCATCGGGCCGATGTCACCACCGACGACGATGTCGACGCCCTTCATCGAGATCCCGCAGCGCATCGACGCGGACCCCTCGATCACCAGCAGCCCGCCGTGCGCGGTCGCCCCCGCCGACTGCGACGCATCCCCGCGGACCCGCACCAGCCCCGACATCATGTTCTCGGCGACCCCGGTGCCCGCGTTGCCGTGCACGACCACGGTCGCGCCGTCGTTCATCCCGGCGCAGTAGTAGCCCACATGGCCACGGATGTCGATCGTGACCGGCGCGTTCACCCCGGCCGCGATCGCGTGCGCCCCCTGCGGCCGCAGCACCTCGAACGCCGCCGGAACGACATCCGCAACGCCGCCCAACGGCTGCGCCAGGCCGGACGGCTGCCCGCCCGCGCCGGCCGCGGGCAGCCCGGGAGGGGCGGGAAGCGCGTGCAGCTCGGCGTTGAGCTCGCGGACCGTCGACGTCGTCAGGTCGAAGGTGCGGGTGCTGGTGCTGGTGCCTGCCCCGCTGGGAGCTGCGTCCGTCCCCGTCAGCGCTGCCATGCGTAGACCCTTTCCGGCTCGGGCTCGTAGATGCGGGCGGTGTCGATGCCCGGCAGGTCCGCCAGGGCGCGGAACTCGGACGCCATCGCCACCCAGGCGTCGGTCTCGGCGATGATCGCCGGCTTGCAGGCGATCGCGTCCCGGACGACGGCGAACCCGTCGGCGCTGGTCACCAGCAGCGTGTAGAACCCGTCGAAGCGCTCGCACAGCCCGCGCAGCGCCTTGTCGAGATCCTCACCGGCGGCGAGGCGGGCGGCGACGAAGCGGGCACCGACCTCCGAGTCGTTGTCCGAGTCGAACCGCACCCCCTCCGCCTGCAGCTCACGCCGGATCGTCGCGTGGTTCGCGAACGAGCCGTTGTGGACGAGGCACTGGTCCGCCCCGACGGAGAACGGGTGGCAACCCTGCGGGGTCACCGCAGACTCGGTCGCCATCCGGGTGTGCGCGAGCCCCTGCCAGCCGGACGCGCCAGCCAGGTCGTAGGTGCCGGCAAGCCGCCGCGGGTCACCGGTGCCCTTGTAGACGGTCAGGTCCGTCCCCGAACCGACGATCAGCGCCGCCGGCAGCACCCGGCGCACCGCCGCGACCAGGTCGTCGAGGGGGACGGGGGCGGCGACCACGGTGGTGTCACCGGCCACGGTGACCAGCGGAGACGCCTCCGCACCTGCCCCGGGAGCCGCGCCTGCCCCTGAACCCGCACCTGCCCCTGGACGCGTGCCCGCGCCGGCCAGCGCCGTGGCGATCAGCGCTCCGACGTCCGCGGGTTCTGTCGACGTCCCGCCGAGCAGCAGCGAGACCGCGGCATGGCCTGGCGGACAGCGGCGGACGTCCCCGTAGACGGCGACGCCGGCCGAGTCGGGGCCGCGTTCGACGACCTGGCCCAGCATGGACTCCAGGAGACGTCCAAGCCGCGGGTACAGGTCAGGGTCACGCAGGTGGAGTCCGACGATCCCGCACACGGGCCGTCCTCCTCTCGGTAGTTCTGGAGCAGCGGTGGTCGGCAGGCGGTTCAAAAAGCGTTCAAAAGGCGGTTCAGAAGGCGGTGAGGTAGCGGTCGTGCTCCCAGGAGCTGACCGTCGCGTGCCAGGCGAAGAACTCGTCCCGTTTCAGCTCGGCGAAGTAGGAGCTGACGCCGGCGCCGGCCGCGTCGAGCGCGCCTCGCACCACCGGGTCCGCGTCGAGCGCCTCGACCGCGTGCAGCAACGTCGGCGGCAGGGCGGGGCGGGGCGATGACTCCCCCGCCTGGGCCAGACCAGGCGAGCCCGGGTCGAGATCGAGCTCGATGCCGTCGAGACCGGCGGCCAGGACTACGGCGAGGGCCAGGTACGGGTTGGCCGAGCCGTCGGTGCCGCGCAGCTCGATGCGGTGCGGGTCGGGAACGCGCACGAAATGGGTGCGGTCGTTCCCGCCGTAGCTGACCTGGCGCGGTGACCAGGTCGCCCCCGAACGGGTCGACGTCGCACCGGTGCGCTTGTAGGAGTTCACCGTCGGGCCGAGCACGGCCTGCATGCCCGGCGCATGCGCGAGAACCCCGGCCAGGAACCGGCCCGCGAGGACCGACAGCCCGAAAGGACCGCTCCGGGCCCCGTCCCCGCCACCTTCGCCGGCGGGGAAGAGCGCCCGGCCGGCGCGCCACAGCGACAGGTGCAGGTGCATGCCGGAGCCGGTCTGGTCCGCGAACGGCTTCGGCATGAACGTCGCCGTCATCCCGCGCTGCTCCGCCAGCATCGAGATCAGGTAGCGGGCGGTGATGACCCGGTCGGCGGTGGTCAGCGCGTCGGCGTAGGCGAAGTTCTGCTCGAACTGGCCGTTGGCGTCCTCGTGGTCGTTGGCGTAGTTGCCCCAGCCGAGCGCGTTCATCGCCATCGAGACGCCGGTGAGATGGTCGTACATCCGGGTCAGGCCACGGGCGTCGTAGCAGGGCCGGGCCGCGCCGTCGCGGGCGTCGGCCGGGGTGAGACGTCCGTCGACATCCCGGTTGACCAGGAAGTACTCGACCTCGGCGCCGGCGAACAGGTCCAGCTCACGCTCGCTCGCCCGGGCCAGCATCGTCTTGAGGATGACCCGGGGCGCGAACGGCCACGGCTTCCCGTCGACATGCGGGTCGCAGTGGACGAGCGCGAGCCCGTCCCGCACCTGCGGCAGCAGCGTGTAGCTGGCCAGGTCGGGAAGCGCGATCAGGTCGGGGTCGGCCGGCCGCTGGCCGATCGCGCCGACGGCGAACCCGGCGAACCCGACCCCGTCCCGCTCGAACTCGTCCGCGGCCTCGACGGGCACCAGCTTGGCGCACGGCTTGCCGGTGAGATCGACGAACAGGGCGAGCAGGAACCGGACCCCGTCCGCCCGCGCCCGCGCCGCCAGCTCGCCGCTGCCGGTGGGGGAAGGCAGGGCATCGACCGGGCCGGGGAACACGTCGAGCGTCATCTGGACTCCAGATCGGGGACGTGCCGACTGCTCAGGCCGGCGGCGGGGCGGGCTCCTGCCCGCTGGATCCATGTCTTGAGAGGAGAACTTCTCTCCTCACAGGAGAACAGCGCCGGGTTTCGGCCGGATGAACCCGGGTTAAGAACGCGCAGCACGAACCGTTCGCGACGGATCGGTCACACCCGGCCAGCCCGCGAGCGCCGGATGTCGCCTCTGAGCAGCACGCTGACACCGGCAGGCTCGGATCGTGGGTGGTGCTGACGCCGGCGGACCGGCCTGTGTGAGACTCCGACGATGATCGTCGTCTTCGAGAGCGAGCTGTGGGAATGGGCGGCGCGACGCCCGGACAGCTGGGTGTTCGTCAGCCTGCCGGTCGACGTGTCAGAGGAGATCCGGGATCTGACCGGCGGACTGCGACGCGGATTCGGCTCGCTGCGGGTGCGGGCCACGCTCGGCGGCAGCACCTGGCGGACATCAATCTTTCCCGACAGCAAGCGTGGCAGCTACGTACTCCCCGTCAAACGCGCCGTCCGCAAGGCCGAGGCCCTGGAGATCGGGGACGTCACCTCCACGACCATCGAGCTCCTCGACGCCTGATTCCAGCCGGCCGCGGGATTCAGATCGACCCCCATGCCACGGCTCGAAGAGCTGAGGATTTTCGACGTCCCAGACCCTGCCACGGAATCGCGAGCTTCGGGTCGACTTTACCTGCGGGCAAGCGTTGGGGATTTTTGCCGCTCACACGACCAAAACACTCACCGCTTCGGGTCGCGACTTCGAGCCGCCGCCAGGGTTGCCGTTGCCGAGGAGCAAGAATTGAGGATTTCGGCTGTTCGAACGACCAAAATCCTCACTTTTTCTCGATCGCCAGGTGGCCTTGCGTACCGACTTGCGGCGGTTCGACCAGGAGCCGCCGGTCGACGCGTTCTGGTCAATCACATGTACGACCTGCCTGGTTCCATCTGGTCGCCAATCGCGCAAACCGGTACTCCATCGGCGACCGCACACCTGGCCGGCTGGCTGCCCGCCCCGGCAGGTCCGTTCCGTCCGATCCTGCGGCTCTACCAACCGAGAGCAGCCGTGCTCGACGGCACCTACCAGCTTCCCGCCGTCACCAAGGCCGGCCCACGGCCGACGATCTGACCCGACGCTGTTCGGGCGTGCCCCACCAGGTGCCTGCCCGCGACGAATGCGCGGGCAAGGCTCTGCGGCTCGCCGGCGTCGGGGCCCCGCAGCGCACGACCAAAGTTCACAACGAGACCCGCGCTGTGCCAGGGCCGACCCCATGTGCCTGGGCTACGGTCATTTCATGACCATCCATCATGATCGAGCTCAGGCACATGCTCTGGTCGAGCGCCTGGTCGGGCTGCCTGACCAGGCTGCCGACCGAGCCGTCACGGTGCTGCACGCCCACGCCGCGGCGCTCGCATGGGTGCGCACTGCTGCCGCTCTTCACCCGACCCCGCCTGCCATCGCCGCCGAGCTGAACGCTGCCGCGGAGCGGCTGCGCAGCGTGGACGGTCGCGACCCGGCACCGGTTCTCGGGCAGGCCGCCATCGCGGCGCTCACGGCCCATCGGGCCCGAGCCGTCGCGTGAGCGGCTACATCCTGGACGATCTGGCGTTACGGGCAGGGCTTGTCGGTTCCGGCAGCCAGCACCAGCGCCGGGAGCTGTCACGGCTCCTCCATGATGCGGTCGAGGGTGGTCCCCCGCTGGAAATTCCCTCCCTCTGCCTGGCTCAGGTCGTGCTCGGTCAACCCGCTCTCACCGATCACCTCGCCGACATCATTGCCGCCGCACCGTGCGGTGCCATCGCCATCTGCGGGTTGGCACGCACCGATGAGGTCGATCTGTTAGCCGCCTATCGGCCACAGCCGGATTGGCCTGTGCTGCACGCAGCGGTGGCGGCTCTGGCCATGGGCTGGCCAATCCTCACCGCCCAGGCCGACCGGTATGCCAGGCTTCCCGTCGACGCGTTGTCCTTGTGAAACAGGCGCCCCCGGCGCTCTGCTGGTAATCACGCCGCCCGCGGCCGATAGACCGAATTCCGGCAGCAGCTCGCTCAGCCGTTTCGTGTAAGGCAAGCCACCATTCGGAGCGGGCGGGTGCATCTTCCTCGCTGTTCACGGCTTTTCCTGGCTTTTCACGGCTATCTGCTATCGCAGGGCGCTCAGGGCTGCGCGGATTGTGTGGGCGGGGTCGCCGAGGTGATAGAGGCGTTCACTGACCTCAATGTTGTCGAGGAACTCCTGGTAGCGCACGGCGTAGGAGATGTGGCCCAGTGGTGCCGCGAGGGTGAGTGCGCGGCGCGGATCGCTGCCCGGCCGGCACTGCGACCAGGTGGTCGCCCACACGTCGGCGACGTGCTCCCACCGGTCGTCGGGCAGGAACTCGCGGGGCCGCAGCCCATCCAGTGCCGGGTGCCCGAAGTGGCTGTCGGCGAAGTCGACGGCGACACCAGCACCGCTACCCGCTCCGACGCTGGCGGCCACGCCGACGGCCGCCTGGCTGTCCGATCTCCAGTTGCCGGGGTGGAAGTCCCCGTGGACGAGTGTGAGCGGCAGGCCGCAGGCGGCCAGTTCGGCGACGAGATCAGGCAGGTGCGCGGCGAGGTCGCGGGCGGCGCCCAGCTCGGTGGCGGTCAGCTCTGCCCCGGCCTCACCGTCGAGCAGGCGGTCGAACAGGCCGATCAGGGCATGCGGAGTCCGGTCAGGCAGGTCCGCAGGCATCAGCTCGGGGTGCTCGGCCAATGCCGCCTGCGCCCGCACGAGCCGACGGATCGTGGTTTCGATGTCCGTCCGCGACGGGTCCCAGCAGTCGCGGCCCGGTACATGTTCGAGCAGGGTCCGTCCCGCGGGCACATCCGCGGCCACCACGGCGGGTACCAGCGACGGGTCGATCCGGGCGAACGCCGCGATCACGTCGGGCTCCCTGGCGGCAAACGGCGGTGTCGTCTTCAGCCAGACCATCCCGGCGGCCGTCGGGATGCGGAACAGGCCGGAGAGGTTCCACGTCCTGACCTGTTCGGCGGCGCCGACCGGCGGGCGCCCCGCGGCCCGCAACGCCGCGCCTGCCCAGCTCAGGGCGTCCTGAAGGCCCTCCCTGGTGGCCCAGGTCGCCCGGCCCGCCACGGGCGCCACCAGACTGTCGTGGTCGATCGGCACCACGGTGAGCCGGCCGTCGGGCGGACGCCCCGCGGCTTCGACGTGGTAGGTGACGTGTCCGTCCCGTGCCCCTTCGCCGTTCTCGACGTCGATGAGCCGCAGCACCGTCACCCGCACCCCGAGCTCGCGGTCAAGGCGGCGCACGACTGGGCCGACGTCCGCCCACCAGGGGCTGTCGGCCTCGAACGGCCCGAGCCCACCGAGGCATTCGCCGCCCGCCGTCACCACCGCACTGAACGTCCGTCCTGGCCCGCGATCCACGCGCCCAATGTCACGACGATGAGGCGTCAGGGCAAACGGTTTTCCGTCGGCACATCGGGCCAGATCCTGACCCGGCCCCTCAACGACTGGGGCCCAGCTCGCCCCCGTACTGTCTCGCGAAGGCGCTGAAGCCGCCGTCGAAGTCGCCGTCGAAGTCGCCGTCAGCCCGGTGAGGAGTTTGCGGTGTTCCGTTCACCTCGTTCACGTCCGGCTGTCTCGCTCACCCGATTGTTCGCTTCCTCGCTCGTCACGCTCGCGGCCGCCTGCACGCTGTTGGCCGGCTGCGGGCCCGGCGATGCCGACGGCGCTGTACCGCCCGGGGCAGGGCCACACCGATCAGGCATACCCGGGCCAGGCGCAGCCGGGCCGCACGGAATCGGGACGACGTCCGATGCGCAGGATCTGCGGCAGGTGGCAACAGATCTCATCTCGCCCTGGGGGCTGGCCTTCCTCCCGGACGGCCGCGCCCTCGTCGCCGCGCGCGACAGCGGGCGCATTCTGCTCGTGCCCGCGGCAGGCGGAACGCCGACGGAGGTGACGACGCTGCCCGTGCGGCATCGCAGCGAGGGCGGTCTGCTCGGGCTCGCGGTCTCACCGCGGTTCGATCGGGACCACTGGGTCTACGCCTACTACACCTCGGCGACGGACAACCGTGTCGTGCGCTTCCAGTTCGACGGCAACCGTGCGGGCACGCCCGAGAACGTGCTGACCGGGCTACGCGCCGCGCCGAACCACAACGGCGGGCGGATCGCGTTCGGCCCGGACGGCCAGCTCTACGTGGCCGTCGGCGACGCCGGCGAGCCTGCCACGGCGCAGGATCCGACCAGCCTGAACGGAAAGATCCTGCGGATCACCGCCGACGGCGGGGTGCCCGCCGACAACCCGGACCCGTCGTCGAGCGTGTACAGCCTCGGCCACCGCAACGTGCAGGGGCTGGCGTGGGACTCGGCCGGGCGGCTGTGGGCATCCGAGTTCGGGCAGAACACGTTCGACGAGATCAACCTGATCAGGCCGGGCGGGAACTACGGCTGGCCGGTGGTGGAGGGCACCGGCGACACGGCTGGCGGGCGCTATACGAACCCGCAGGTCACCTGGTCGACCGACGAGGCGTCCCCCAGTGGCATCGCGATCCGGGGCGACGTCCTCTATGCGGCCGCGCTGCGCGGTGAGCGTCTGTGGGTGATGGACCTGGCCGACGGCCGCGTGGCCGGGGCGCCCCGGGCGCTGTTCACGGGCGAGCTCGGCCGCCTGCGCACCGTGGAGCCGGCGCCCGACGGCAGCCTGTGGCTGATCACATCGAACACCGACGGCCGCGGCACTCCCGGCGCGGGCGACGACCGGATCCTCGCCCTGCCGTGAGCTGCTCACCCGCAGTTCACGGCAGGGCTGGGCTCAGTGCCAGTCGCTGATCTGGACGTCGCGCGGAGCCGGCGCCCCCTGCCCGGTCTCCACCAGGGACTTCAGGCTCATCAGGTACGAGCCCCACTTGGTGCTGCAGTGGTACATGAACTCCACCGGCTCCTTCCAGCCCTGATGCCGGAACAGGACGATCGTGTAGTCACCGGACTGCCGCAGGTCCCAGTCGATCGTCGTCCCGACCCACTCCTCGGGTCCGTCGACCACTCGCCACACCACCCGCTCGGATGGCCGGGTTTCGACAACCTCCATGTCGAAGCCTCCGGGCAGGAACCGGAACTCGAGCACGCCGCCGACCTCGGCTGTGCCCTTCGTGTCGTCCGTCCACCAGCCGGCGAGACCCTCGACGGTCGTCAGCGCGTCGTACACCTTCTTCGGCTCCGCGGTCCGGACACCGATCCTGTGCAGAATATCCACGATTATTCGTGCTCCTCTTTCTGGTCAGCTTTCCTGTCGGCCCTGTTGGCCCTGCTGGTTCTGCTGGTTCTGCTGGTTCTGCTGGGCGCGTTGGATGGCCTCGGCGATCCGCTTGATCCGGCGCAGGCGGGCGTCCCAGGCCGACCCGACCGAGGCGAGCTGGGCGACCGCACGGGCGAGCTGGGCGTCGTCCACTCGATAGCGCTTCTCCCGGCCCATCGGCGTCGCCTGGACGAGCCCGGCCCGGTCGAGGACACCGAGATGCTTGGCCACGGCCTGGCGGGTGACCGGCAGATGTTGGCTCAAGGTGGTCGCTGTGCCGCCACCGTCGGCGAGCAGCAGGTCGAGCATGCGGCGCCGGGTCGGATCCCCGATGGCGGACCAGAGATCGTCGTCGACGGCTTCGGCCACCGCGGTGCTCACGGACGCACCCGCAGCGTCGCGACATACGAGACGAGCCGCGGCAGGAAGTGGGCCCAGCCGCTGACATGGTCGTTGTAGTGATGCTCGAGGACCGCCGCCTCCCAGCCCATCTCACGGAAGCCGGTCTCGGTCATCCGCAGCAGCGTCCCGTCGCCGGACGGCGCCAGGTCGAACGTGACCAGCAGCGAGTTGCCCTCCGCCGCCGGCTCCCCGGCCGGATGCGTCCAGCGGAACGAGAACATCCGCGGCGGCCGGGCGTCGACGACGGTGACGGGCACCACCGTCCCGCCGGCGTCGCGGTCACCGAAGACGATCTCCCCCACGGCCCCGGGCACCGGCTCGAACCGGGCATCGTCCGGCCACCACTCCTTCAGGTGCTCCGGACTGCTCACGACGTCGAAGACGATCTCCGGCGACGCCTCGATGAAAATCTCACGCTCGATGGATCCGAACTCCATGCCAACCTCCAGCAACCTTTGGTTGCACGTCACCATAGGCAACGAGGCGGCTTCGTGCAACCATCAGTTGCACTGTCGGCGAGTCCACGCATCCAGCGCGGATACCGGCGGCCCACGGAGGCGGGGCGGGGGCGGGGCGACCCGCCGTACAGACCGAGCGGTCACGCTGTTGCACGTCGATCCGGGCGAACGAGGCGCTTGCGCGGGTCCGAACAGGCAGGCCTGCGGAAGCATCACGGCGGACGGCTACACCGCCGGGTCACCCAGACAGTCGGGTCCCGCAGTAGTTGGGGTCGATCACCTCGAAGTGCTTCGCGTCGGCCGCGACCCGGACGAACGCGTAACACGCGCGAAGCTGCCCGAAGTCGGCTTCGAAGTCGGTGGTGGGGACCAGGCCACCTGCCGTGTAGTCGTGCACCTGGCGCAGCCGATCGATGAAGCCCTGCCTGGTCGGGCACGGCCCGGCTTCCTGCAGGCCACGGATCAGCATGTCCGCGTTGATGTAGGCGGCAAGTGCGACCGTCTGGTTGGGATCGGAAATCTCCGGCGCGTGCCGTGCCATCGCCTTGTGGTAGGCGTCCAGCCCGGGGTTTTCGAACTCGAACGGCGTGAACGGCTCGAAGAAGACCAGGCCAGCCAGGGACTGCCCGTACTGCTCCAGGAGCACGGCATCGGGGGCCGTGGCAGTCAAAACCACCTTCAGCCGCGCACCGGCATTGCGGGCGGCGCTGACGACCTCGGCGATGTCGGCGGCAGCACCGCCGGACACCACCGTGTCGATCTTCTGGTCGACCATCCGCTGTGCCAGGCGCGCGGCGCTCGTCACCCCCGGCAGGAACTCCACGACCGGGTTCGCCTCGTCGATCTGGACACCCGTTCCGCGAAGGCTCTTCACCATATGGCTGTTCAGGTCAGAGCCGGTCAGCCTGGTGGACGTCCCGATGACCATGGCCCGCGTGCCACCGTGTTCCTTCACGAACCGACCGAAGGTGTCCACGGGTAAACCTTTGCCCGCCAGGTAGGCGAAGGCGAACATGTTCCGGTAGGACGCCCAGACCTCTTCGGCCGAGATGCCGATGATCGGAATCTTCTCGTCGGCGAGGTACTTCGCGGCGCCGGAAGTCGTCGCGCTGGACTCGAGGATCGCGAACGCGCCGTAGTTCGCCACGAGATCCCGGCTGACCGCCAGGTTCCCCGTGGTGCTCCCGCCGTCGTCACGCGGCTGGTAGACGATCCGGCGGCCGTTCACCCCACCTTTTTCGTTCTCGACCGCAAGGCGTGCTTCAAATCCGGCACGCGCCGGGGCGAAGGGAGCCGACAACGCACCGCTGTCCGTGTACACAACACCGACCCGAACTTCACTGTCAGTGACTCCTGGTGATACGCAGGAACTCGCGTCGACCTGCCCCCGAGGCTGCCCGGTACAGGCGGCGAGGGCTACGAGCAGCACGGACACGACGGCGGCGCCACATAAGCGGCGCGCACGACTCACGACAGCTCCGCGGGAACAGTCGATAGGTACGCCGATACCCCTGCCAGCACCTTTCCCCCCGCAAAAAATAACCAACGGGCAATACGAGCCCGCCGAACAGACAGATGCGGAGACCCGACCTCCGGATCGGGGGCTGGAACCAGCGCCCCGCAGCGAGACCGGATCACGCCCGGCTATCTAACAACAAAACCGACCAGGACGATTCGTCGGGCTGTCATCGGCCGGGCGCAGGGCCGGTCGGCTCTCTCCTCGAGCGGCTCAGTGCCAGTCGCTGATCTGGACGTCGCGCGGAGCCGGCGAGCCCTCGCCGGTCTCCACCAGGAGCCTGACCAGAATGTCCATCATCGTCGTATTTCTCCTTATGGCCAGTCTTCTTGCCGGTCCTGTCGTGGCTGCTGGCAGGCATCGGGGCCACCGCTGGCAGGCATGGCGATGGACGCGCGGCCAACAGCCCCGTACTCCCAGACACGCGGCACGCGGACAGCAGCCCGGCGATCCCCATGGGCCACGACAGGGAGCTCGGCGCATACCGACGAAAGCCAGGACCCGGCGACCGCCGGGCGAAATGGGCTGCCTCGCCGGCGGCATCTGAGCAAAATGCTGGGACATGACATCCACCAGACAGCTTTTTCTGGACGTCGCGGCATCAGCCGCCGCGCTGCTGCGCGCTCCTGCCGTCGCCACTCGCTGGAATGCGGACAGCGCCCTGCCGGAGTTCACCGTCAGCGGGCTGGCCGGGCATCTCGCCTGGCAGGTCACCATTGTTTCTCGGCTGCTCGCCGACCATGAGCCCGACGCGAAGCCCACCAGCCTCCTCGAGCACTACACCCAGGCGGTATGGATTGGCGCTTCCCTCGATGATGATCTCAACGTGGGCATCCGCCAGATCGGGGAGGCGACGGCCGCGGGCGGTCCGGATGAGCTGGCGGCCCGCGTCGAGGCTGCCATCGAGGAACTGCACGACCTGCTGCCGGCCGAGCCCGCCGGCCGGATCGTGCGCATGGCGTCGCACGTGCTGTCCCTTGACGACTTCCTGACCACCCGGATCCTGGAAATCGCCGTGCACTCGGACGATCTGGCCGTCAGCGTGGGCATCCCGACGCCGGAGCTGCCGGCTGCCGCCACCGACGCGGTCCTGGTGCTGCTGACCCGCCTCGCGGCCCACCGGCACGGGCCCACCGCGGTCCTGCGCGCACTCAGCCGCCCCGAGCGTGCGCCGGCCACGATCGCGGGAATCTGACGTTCCGGGAGCCCGTAGCTCGCACCACCGCGCCGGCACCGTCAATTCACCTTAAGCAAGATAAAAGGGGCGCAGAGCTGCCTGGCAACCCGCAAGAAGTAAGGGTTTTGGTCGTCGGCACGACCAAAACCCTTCGCTCTTGCGACTCGCCAAACGGGGTCACCGGGCCACCGGGCCGCCGGGCCGCCGCGCGTCAGGAAACGTCGTCGTAGCCCTCGCGGAGGGCGAACCGGGTCAGCTCGACCCGGTTGCGGAGCTGAAGCTTCGCGAGCACGTTGTGGACGTGGTTCTGCACCGTCCGATGCGACACGCCCAGCTGGCGGGCCGCGTCCCGGGCGGACAGGCCCTTCGCGACCAGCCTGAGCACCTCGACCTCCCGCGCGGTGAGTCGCGGTTCGGCGGCCGCGCCCAAGCCGGCAGCCGAGCCCGGCTCCCGGGACGCCCGGGACGCCCGGGACGCCCGGGACGCCCGGGACGCCCGAGACGCCTCGCCGAGAACGAGCGCGGCCAACCCCGCGGTGAAGACGGCGGCCCCTCGCGCGGTACGGCGAACCGCGTCGATGAGTTCCTCGGGGCGGGCTGACTTGAGCAGGTACCCGGATGCCCCGGCCTTGACGGCGTCCAGCACGTCGGCCTGTTCCCCTGAAGCGGACACGACCAGCACCGAAACCGGCGCACCGGTCAGGGCGTTCGGGGCCTCCGCCGTGCCGACCAGGGCGCGGATCACCTCGACGCCAGGACCGTCCGGCAGGCCCAGGTCCAGGACGACGACCTCGGGCCTGGTCGCCGCCAGAACGAGCAGCGCCTGCGCGACGGAACCCGCCGTGCCCACCACCGAGAAGCCGGCTTCGGTGAGGTCCCGGCTCAACGCCTCCCGCCACAGCGGATGATCGTCGACGACGACTACCCGGCCGCCCTGGCCTGCACCGGCTTCAGCGTGGGACACGCAGCTCGACCTCCGCTCCCTCACCGGGACGCCCGGTGACGGCGACATCGCCGCCGAGCTCTCGGATCCGCCCGCGGACGGAGACCGCAAGCCCGAGCCGGCCCTGCGCGGCGGCCTGCTCGACCCGCCCGGGCTCAAGGCCGACCCCGTCATCACGAACCGTCACGGTGACCGAGTCGCCGTCGTCCTCAAGCAGAATCCACGCCGACGCCCCGGGACCGGCGTGCATGGCCACATTGTCCAGCACCGCACGAACGGCTGCGACGATCTCGTCCGCGCGCTTCCTCGGCAGGGGCACTGGCACGCCCGGAGTCGAGACCGTCAGCGGCGGCGGCTGGTCATCAGCCGTGCCCGCAGCCATCGCCGGCTTCCTGCGAGCGATCGTCATCAGCAGGGCCCCGAGATCCGCCTCGTCGGGCTCGGGCCGCGAAGTTCTCCCCCTGCGGCCTGGCCCGGCTGCCCGCCGGCCGCGATCTCCCAGATCTTCTGGATCGACCTGCACGGCCGTGCCCGGCGCCCGCAGCAGATCACGCAGCGCTGTCTCCTGATCGGCGGCCAGCCTGGCGACGTCGGCGGCGGGCAGGCCTCGCTCGGCCTCGCGGGCGATCAGGGAGAGGACCTGCAGCACTCCGTCGTGGACGTCGCGGGCGAGCCGCTCCCGCTCGGCGTCCCCGGCCCGCGCGGCCAGCAGGCGCGCCAGGGCCGACTCGGCGCGGAACGCGGTCTGGCTGAGGTAGCCGACGACGGCTCCCGAGACCACGAAGAGAACCGCCGGACGTATCGAGGCCTGGCTCACCGAGCCGGTCGCGACGAAGGACGCCACAGCCAGGACCACACCGCCGGCGACGCCTCCCACGGTTCCACCGACGAGCGCGGCGCTGAACACACCACTCGCCGTCCACAGGGCGGGAAGGACATCCCTCGACCCGGCCGGGCTCACCGCGCCGGCCGACAGCAGGACCGCGACGCACACCACGACATCCGCCGCGACCAGGTAGTCGCGCAGCCGGGGCCACCGGCGGTCGGCCGCGGGCGCGAACAACGACATGACCGCCGACCAGAGTGCCACCGCGACGAACCAAAGCAGACCGGGGAGCATGGACGTGGGCTGCCCGAGGTCACGACCGACCGTCACGACCGCATAGCACGCCGCCACCAGACGGAATACGGCGAGCGAACGCCACAGCGCGCCGCGCACACCGTTCGGCCCACGGAGGTGGGCCGAACCCGGTGGCCTGCGCACCGGACAAGTGTCGCAGAACGTGCCGATTCGCGTTTTCCACCAGGAGTTGGCGTGGATCATCCCAGCCGGTCGGTCGCGGGCTGCCAGGGAAAGATGACTGCCGGGGAAAGATGAGTACGGATACTCAGGCCGGGTGGGGCGGCCGGGCCGACACTGTGCTCATGACCACGACCAAGGCCCCCGTACCTCGGACGACGACTGCTTTCCTGGTCCAGGCCGCGCTTTCCTTCAGTATCTCGGTGATCGCGGTCATCTACGCGATCGCGCACCTGCCGGGCGACGCCTGGATACGCGGTTTCCTCCTGCTCGGCATGCTTTATGTCGTCACCTCGACGTTCACGCTCTCGAAGTGCGTCCGTGACCACCAGGAAGCTTCCGCCGTCATCAGCCGGGTCGACCAGGTGCGGTTGGAGCGGCTCCTGGCCGAGTACGACCCGTTCAAGCAGCACGTGATGCCCTGACCACCGCGCGGTGGTCAGCCGCTGGGCAGGTCGCGGCGCCGTAGTCCCGCGAGACCGGCCGCCACGAGCACGGCGGCGAGAACGGTGAGCAGCGACAGCGGCAACACAGGTACCGATCCGCCGGCCGAGCGGCTGGCGTGGGTGAACGGTGAGACGTCCAGCAGCCAGTGGCTCGCCCCCGCCGCGGTACCGAACAGGCCGATCAGCAGGCAGCCGGCCCACGCCGCCCAGCTAACCGCCCACAGCCGGGGGAACACGCCGAACAGCATCACCGCGATCGCCGCGAGCACCGCGACGGCGGGCAGCTGTGGCGCCGCGAGCCGCACCAGGTGCGACAGCGCACCACCGACGCCGTCATCACCACCATCACCGCCACCACCGCCACCGCCACCGCCACCGCCGCTCAGCCCGTGGATCAGCCCCGTGACGATGCTGGCGGTGAACAGTGCGGCGGTCGGGCCCAGCGCGGCGAACACCAGATGGGACGCCGCCCACCGCAGCCGGCCGGCAGCCGTGGCCAGCACGGGCTCCGCCCGGCCGGCGATCTCCTCGGCCCGCAGCCGCAACACGGCCTGGATGGCGTAGCCCGCGACGAGCATCGCCATGATCGACATCACGGACGCGAAGTAGGCGTCGATGATCCCGGACCGGCCACCCAGCCGGGTGAAGACGTCCCGCAGCCCCGGGTTGTCCCCCACCAGATCCCCGACGCTGCCGGCGACACCGCCGAACACCAGGCCGAGCAGGGCGGAGCCGGTGACCCAGCAGACGAGCAGCCCCCGGTGCAGCCGCCAGGCGAGGGCCAGCGGCGAACGCAACGACGGCGACGCCTGCGCCGGCCCCGGACGATCCGGCAGCACACCGGCCCCGAGGTCGCGCCGCGTGGACAGCGCGACAGCCACCCCGACGAGAACGACGACCATCCCGAATACGGGTACGCACACCCACCAGTGCCGCGCGCCGAACGGATAGCTCCGCTGAAGAAGGCCGATCGGCGACAGCCAGGAGAGCCAGGACCACCCCGCCGAACCGGCACCATCGCCACCGAGGCCGCCGCCGCCACCACCGCCACCACTGCCACCGCCACCACCGTCACCTAGGCCGCCGCCGTCGCCGACGACTCGCATCGCGTAGGCCGCGGCCACGACCGCGCACGCGATCCCGCGAGCACTGCCGGCACCCGTGGTGACCTGCGCGGCGACCGCCCCGACCGCCGCGAAGACCCAGCCGCCGAGCGCCAGCGTGAGCCCGAAGGCCAGCGATCCGCCCGTGGGCAGGCCACGGCCGGACAGGCTGACCGTGACGATCGCGGCGAGGACGAGGTTGGCGGCGAGCAGGACCGCGAGCGCCGCGGCGAGGCCGGAGTGCCGGCCGACCGCGGTCGCGCCGACCAGCTCCCGGCGCCCGGCCTCCTCCTCGGCCCGGGTGTGCCGGATGACGACCAGTGCGCTGATCAGACCGATGACGACCGGCAGGAATCCGGCCCGCCAGCACACCAGCTCACCGAGGCTGGAGCCGCGCAGCGGACCGTAGAGCGCGATGAGGGCTCCGTTTCGGGCACTCGTCGCGGCGAACTGCTGCCGCTCGGCGGCCGTCGGGTAAAGGCCCGCGAAGGACGCCGCCAGGGCGGCCGGCAGGATGCCGAGGACGAACACCCAGCACGGCAGCAGCACCCGGTCGCGGCGCAGGATCAGCCGGATCTGCGTTCCGGTGCCGGCCAGGCGGCTCATGGCCGCGTGCCGCTGCGGTCGTGCGCGCCCGTGCGGTCCCGTGCCCCCGTACGGTCCCGTGCTCCCGTACGGTCCTGCGCGCCCGTGCGGTCGTAGTGCCGCAGGAACAGCTCCTCGAGGGTTGGTGGCTGGCTGACCAGGCCGCGCACGCCGGCGGCGGTGAGCCGCAGCAGCGCCGCGTTGAGCGCGTCGCCGTCCGCCTCGAAGCTGACCCGGTTCCCGGCCACGTCCACGTTGTGGAGGCCGGGGACACCGCGGAGACCGCCGAGAACGTCAAGGTCGTCCGCCGGGGCGGCGAGCTCGGCGCGGACGGACGTGCGGGTCAGGTGGCGCAGCTCGGCCAGGGTGCCGGTCTCGACCGAGCGACCGTCCCGGATGATCGTGACGCGGTCGCACAGCGCTTCCACCTCGGCCAGGATGTGGCTCGACAGCAGGACGGTGCGCCCGTCGCGCCGCTGCTCCTCCCGGATCAGCTCGCGGAACGTCTCCTCCATCAGCGGGTCGAGGCCCGAGGTGGGCTCGTCCAGCATGAGCAGCTCGACGTCCGAGGCGAAGGCGGCGACCAGCGCGACCTTCTGCCGGTTCCCCTTGGAGTAGGAGCGACCCTTCTTGCGCGGGTCCAGGTCGAAGCGTTCGAGCAGGTCCGCCCGCCGTCGTGGATCGAGCCCGCCGCGCAGCCGCCCGAGCAGATCGATCGCTTCGCCACCGGACAGGTTCGGCCACAGCGTGACGTCGCCGGGCACATACGCCAGCCGGCGGTGCAACGCGGTCGCGTCCCGCCACGCGTCCCCGCCGAGCAGGCGCACCGTGCCCGCGTCGGCCCGGACGAGGCCGAGGACGATGCGCAGCGTCGTGCTCTTGCCGGCGCCGTTGGGGCCGAGGAAGCCGTGCACCTCACCGGTGCGCACGGTCAGGTCCAGGCCGTCGAGGGCACGGGTGCGGCCGAAGGCCTTGACCAGCTGCTCCACCTCGATCGCCGCGGTCACTGCCGGTGCTCCTCATCCCGCGCCCGCGCCGGCTCCTCGTCCCGGGCACGCGGCGGCTGCTCATCCGGGGCACCCGCCGGCTCCTTGCCGCGCGCACGTGCCGGCCACCGGGCCTGGATCTCGTCGTACGCCGCCCGCGCCTGGGCGGCCTGCTCGGCGCTGAGCAGTGAACGTGAGTGGATGTCGACGACCGCCCGGCCGAGCCGCACCTGCCCGTCGACGTCGAGCATGTCGGTTCCGAGCGCCCGCGAGACGTGGTCGTGCAGGATGAGCAGACCTGTCTGCATCGCGACCAGCGCGGCCGCGAAGGCCCGAGGGTCGTCGTCGTCATCGGGCCCGGGCCCGGCCAGCCGGCCGGTCGCGATCCACCGCTCCGTCTCGGCGACCATGCCGTCGAACAGGCCGGCGGCCGCCGCGGAGCCGTCGACCATCGACCGGGCCACATAGCGCTGGAGCAGCAGCAGAGTGGGATGGACGGCGACCATGAACGTCGGATCGGCCAGCCGGCCGGCCACGACCGCCTCCTCCTTGATGGCCATCGCCCGTTCCAGCGCATAGGTGTCGCATGCCTCGCGCAGCGCCTCCTTCGCTCCGAAGTGGTGCCGCACCAGCCCCGACGACACTCCGGCCGCCTCGGCGACCCCCCGGATGGTCGTGGCCTCGAAGCCCTGTTCGGCGAACAGACGCAGGGCCGCGTCCCGGATACGCGCTCTGGCCGTCAGATCCACGAAATGCGGACCCGCCCGGCCGCGGCCGTCGTCATCGCCACCATCACCACCGGTAGCTCGTGTGATCGCCACTTTCCGTTCGGCCATGACGCATCCACCACCTTTCCCGCATCCGTCACTCCCGCATCCACCACTCCTGCGGCCAGGCCGTCGCTATACGCATGAGCAGCTTACTACACAGACGTGTAGCCGCCAGAACCAAGGCGTTGATCGCGGGAGCGAGGGGAAGGTCTCCTGCGCCCCGGGCCGAGCGGCCAGCGTCTGCCAGCGTCGGCCAACGCCGAGCGGCCAGACGCCGGCAGCCAGGCAGGAGGCCCAGGATGTCCACAGCCGGGCAGACGGTGCCCGAGGCGGAGCCGTTGGAGGAGGACGCCGCGCCCGATCTGTCCCGCACGCGGATGAATCTGATCTTCGGCACGATCCTGCTGGGAATGCTGCTTTCGGCGCTGGACCAGACGATCGTCTCGACGGCCCTGCCGACAATCGTGGGCGACCTCGGCGGAGCCGGCCACATGAGCTGGATCGTTACGTCCCACCTGCTGGCCGAGACGATCGCGACCGCCCTCGCCGGAAAGTTCGGCGACCTGTTCGGGCGAACCCCCGAGGGCTGTCACCAGGGCACGACTCCGGCGTCCTCGAAGAAGCCGCCGGACGGGCCGTCGTCGGGGATGGTCGCGAGCCGGATCGCGATCGCCGCGCCCTGCTCGGGGGTGCGGATGCCGCGGAAGCCGTTGAGGTCGGTCGCGGTGTAGCCGGGGCAGACCGCGTTGATCAGGATGTTGGTGTCACACAGCTCCTTCGCGTACTGGACGGTGACGGCGTTGAGAAACGACTTCGACGGCGAGTACGCGGCGGAGATCGGTCCGGTCATGCTCACGTCGGCGGATTCGCTCTGCCGGGTGATGGATCCGACGCCGCTGGACATGTTCACGATCCGCGGCGACGCCGAGCGGCGCAGCAGCGGCAGCATCGCGTTGGTGACGCGGATGACTCCGATCACGTTCGTCTCCACGACAGTCCGCACGACCGCGAGGTCGACCATGGTGGGCTGCTGCGGCATGCCGCCGGTCACCGCGGCGTTGTTGACCAGGACGTCGAGGCGGCCGGCGCGTTCCTCGACGAGTGCCGCGGCGGCGGCGACGCTCCCGTCGTCGGTCACGTCGAGCGACACGCCGAAGACGTCGAAGCCGGCCGCGCGCAGCTTCTCCACGGCGGCCTCCCTGCGCCCGGTGTCCCGGGCGCCGACGCCGACGCTCCAGCCGAGCGCGCCCAGGCCGGCCGCGATCTCGTACCCGATGCCCTTGTTCGCGCCGGTGACCAGCGCAATCGTCCGTCCGGGCTGCTCGTTCCGTTCGTTCCGTTCGCTCATGGGTCGATCCTCGGGGCGCGTCGGCGGGACCTCCAACACCGTCTGGGTGGGCAGCGATACCTCAGCGGCATCGATCCGGCAAACGGTGGCGGTACCGTCAGCTCATGGAGACGCGGGAGCTGCGTTACTTCATCGCCATCGCCGAGGAGCTGCACTTCGGGCGGGCCGCGCAACGCCTCGGGATCACGCAGCCGCCGCTGTCACGGGCGATCAGCCAGCTGGAGCGCCGACTCGGGGTGACGCTGTTGGAACGCAGCAGCCGCAGCGTCACGCTGACCGAGGCCGGGGCGGTGCTGCTGCGGGAGGGCCGGGCCGCCCTCGACGCGGTCGACGCCGCGGACCGCCGGACCCGCCGCGCCGCGCTCGCCGGAACCGGCCAGGCCGACCTGGTGCTCGTCACGAAGGCCGGCGCGTCCGGTGAGCTGCTGTCGAAGCTGCTCGACGCGTACGCCGCCGAACCAGGCGCCGCCACCGTCGACGTGATCCTCTGCGGGATCGCCGAGCAGGAACGGCTGCTTCGCGACGGGCGGGCCGACGTGGCCCTGCTGCACCGGCCGTACGACTCGACGGTCGGGTTCGACACCGAGGAGCTGTGCACGGAAGGTCAGGTCGCGCTCCTGCCCTCCGGGCATTTCCTCACCGGCCGGGCCAAGCTGCGGATGGCCGACGTCGCCGCGCTGCCCGGCCTGCCGATGCCCCGCTGGCCGGGCCGTGACGGCACCTACCCCGACGGCCCCGGGCCGCAGGTTCGGGACCACACGCAGCTGTACCAGCTGATCGCGCTCGGCCGGACCTGCACCGTCCTGCCGGAGTCCTGCCGCGTCAGCCTTCGCCCCGACATCACCGCCGTCCCCGTGCTGGACGCACCGCCGGTGACGACGGTGATCGCGTGGCCACCGCACAGCCGCTCCCGAGCCCTCGCCGGACTGGTCCGCGCCGCGACCCGCCTCTAGCCCGACGTCGGCGGCGCGCGGCCGGCGTGCGTCGGAGTACCACTAACCACCGTCTTTCGTGATCGCTTCGCGCACGGCCGGGACGACTTCGTCGGCCCAGTGGCCGAGGGAGACGGCGTCCGGCATTCCACCGCTGGACGAGAAGAGCACGAAACCCGACGCGCCGTGCTCCAGCACGGCGCCGGACAGTTCCTCGACCCACTGGTCGCTGGAACCGCCGATCCAGCGACCGTCACGGTCACGGGTCGCGGCCAGCGGCAGGTCGGTGATGCGTCCGGGGAGGTTGAAGACCGTGCGGATCTCGCGAGGATCGCGTCCCGCGGCTGCCGCCGCTTCGTCAATGACCGGCCGTGACTCCCGGTATCGCTGGCTGCGCCAGTCCGCCGCGTGGCCCGGGATCCAGCCGTCGGCCACGCGGCCGGTGGCAGCCAGGGACTTCGGTCCGACCGATCCGGTCCACACCGGCGGCGCGGCCACCGGAGTCGGCTCGATCTGGTCCACTCGGTAATGGCGGCCCTGGTGGGTGACCGGCGGGCCGCCACCGGACAGTCTCCTGACCAGGACGATCGCCTCTTCGAGGGCGTCCACGGCGTCAGCGGGTGGAAGCCACGGCACACCCAGGTCGCGGATGCGGTTCCACTGCCCGCCCGCGCCCATGCCGAGCACGATGCGACCACCGGAGAGCGCGGACAGTGACGTCACTGTCCGCGCCAGCATCGCGGCTGGCCGGGTCGGCAGGTTGGTGACGTTGGCGAAGCCCGCGAGGTGCCGCGTCCACCCGAGGACGAATCCGATGGACGCATATGCGTCCAGACGCCCACCGAGGTACGGATGGTCTGACAATGAGAAGAGATCAAGCCTGGAATCGTCGGCCCGTCGCACCAGTCGCAGCCATTCGGGACCGTCGTCGATGCCGCTGTGCGCACCGAAACCGAAGGCGACAGTTGGCAGCGGCGATGTCACGACCGTACGACTCATGATGTCAGCCTCCGAAGGCAGTAGGAAGAGCAGTAAGAACTGCGCCAGGCATTGCGGATTGCCTTCACCCACGCCTTCACCCACCCTCGCCAGCTGGTGAATGGTCAGGAAGGCCGCGCTGAGGGTGGTAGCCGCAGGGCCACCATCCCGGCGGCGGACACTGTTACGTTCGGACGGTAGCGACAACAAGCTCGGTGTTCTTGCAGGCCCCCAGCGGAATGCCGAACGCGACCGCCAGCACGTCGGCGAGGCCAAGCGAAAGGTCGGCGGGATAGAAGCGGTCGCCGGTGAACGGGATCGCGGCAAGTCCCGGCCGGCTCGCGAAGAACAGCGCGAATCCGGCAACGGTGCCAGCGCCGGCCGCGACGGTCGACTCGACAGCCGAGAACACCGAGACCTGCCGTGGGGTCGCCCCGAGCAGCCGCATCGCCGCGAACCGCTGCTCCCGCCCGGCGGCGGCGAGCCGCGTCGCCGTCCCGACGAACATCAGCACCGGGAAAAGCAGCGCCACCGCGACCACGGACAGCACCAGCGTCAGGGCGTCGGGGTTGAACCCGACCACGCAGCCGTCGCAGGCACCCGGGTCGGCCGTCGAGATCTGGTTGACCCGCTGCCCGCCGAGCCGCTCCAGCGTGGCGGGATCACGCCCGATGAGAATGATCAGCGAGTCGGGCGACGGGAGCGCGGCCGGGCCGAGGACACCGGCCTCACGCTCGGGGAAGCGGTCACCCAGCTCCCCGGACGGCACAGTGCGCAGCAGCTCGGAGAGGGCGGGTGACACATAGAACTCGCCGTCCGCGGGCAGCCGCGGGATGCCTGGCGGGACCGGGACGCCCGGCCCGAGGGAGGCGACATCGATCCGACCGATGGATTCGCTGTGGTAGTAGTCCTCGCGCAGCAGCCACCACAGTCCGTCACCCGAACCCTGGGTGGAGTCCGGCGCGATCGCCGTGTTGAGCCAGCCGTAACGCAGGTTCTGCGCCTTGACGGCGTTCATCCCGGCGAGGGTGGCCAGCAGCATGCCGACGCCGAGCGCCACCGCACCGGCGAGTACGGCGAGCCGCCCGGCGGACTCCCGCCCACCGGCCAGTCGGCTCGTCGGCGAACAGCACTTCCGGCCGGCTGACGAGGCCCCGCGCCAACGCCACCCGCTGCGCCTGGCCGCCGGACAGCTCACCGGCTCGGCGCCGCTCCAGCCCGGCGATGCCGAGCCGCTCGAACCACGGCCGCGCCTGCGCCAGCGCGGCGGCCCGCTTCGCCCCGCCGAGCAGCAACGCCAGCGCGACGTTCTCCTCTGCGGACAGTTCGGGCACGAGCTGGCCGAACTGGAACACGAACCCGAAACGGTCCCGCCGCAGGAGACTGCGCTCCGTCTCGTTCGGGCACGACCGGCTGAAGTTCGCGTCGCTCGTGTTCTCCGTGTTGGCCGTGCCCGGACCGGATGCGGGGGTGGCGGTACGCACCGCGATGGTGGTTGCCGCGTACGCGGTTCCGGGCAGCGTGACAGCCAGCGCGGTGCCCAGAACGAGTGCCGCCGCCAGCGGGGATCGCTGGGACTTCTTCGCCATCGCCTTCTTCCTCACTACCTGAATGGACAGATTTCCCGGCCGTACCACGGGAGAAATCACGAACCGTGCACGGTCGGATTCGTGGTGGAATGAAGAGCTGAAGAACTCCGGACGGAACCACCCATCGACCAGGCGAATACCAGCCCCATGACCGCGTGGCCGGTTCTCCATGCCCGGGGTGACGTCGCCCGTCGCCGGATTCTCACCGCGCACTTCCCAGGTGACCGACCCGAACGAAGTGACGACGAGCGCAACAGATCCTTCCCGCGACGCAGCCCGCGTCAGGAACAGATCCTCCGGGACGGAAACATACCCGACCGGCACCGCATCCGCGATGCGATTGCCGATAATTGCTCCGCATCTGCGTCGCGGATCGGCGTCACGCGAGGCGGGGATCGGGTCAGGGCGCGTGGCCATGACCGGGCGGCCCTCATCGACGCCCCATCGGCGCGGGGTGGGGGCGTGGTGACCGCGGCCGACGTCCGGCCCCCTCCCCTCGCGTGGTGTACCTCCCGGCGTGGGTACGTCGCCTCGGCGTGGGTCCGTCGCCGACGTTGAGGATCGCCATCGTAACGGTCCCCGTCGTATTCTTGCGCAATGGCAGAAATAGTCGTCGACGGCTATCGGGTGACGACCGAACAAAGAGATCAGGCGGGCGGCTACCGTATCCTCGTCGACGGCGCCCCGGTGCCGATGACGCTCACCAGGACCGAGACCATCATCGGCAATATCTCGACCAGCACTCGGCAAACCGAGCCGCCGCGCGCGGTCGACTGGCTCCCCGACACCGCCTGGCCCGACAGCGCCAGAATCAGCCTCCACCCCGACCGCACCGTCGACGTGTCCTATTCCGAGGAGACCGGGTACGTCTACAACACCGCGGTCTGGCGCTGGGTGAGGATTCTCCTGACCTTCAACCCCGCCTACACGCACGTCGACGTCTCCTGGAATCACACCGCCGACGTCTCCACCTGACCATCACGCACCCTGGTGGCGATGCGGCGCGTCAGGCGCGGGCGGTGTACCTCTCAGGGCGTAGCAGCCGGGACCTGAGAGGTACGCGGCGGTCGCCGAAGATCGGTCTCGCGGTGGTCGGCGGGGCCCTCGAAGATCCCTAGCGTTCTGGGACGTCAGCCGGCCGCCGGCCGGACGTCGACGACGGACGCGGGGTACACATGATCGAGGCGCGTGGGCTCACCAAACGCTACGGGGAGAAGGTCGCGGTCGAGGATCTCTCCTTCACCGTCAGGCCGGGGGTTGTCACCGGCTTCCTCGGGCCGAACGGTGCCGGCAAGTCAACCACCATGCGGATGATCCTGGGCCTGGACCGGCCAACCGGCGGCACCGCGCTCATCGACGGCCGGCCCTACCGTGAGCTGGCCGCACCGATGCGCCACGTCGGGGCCCTGTTGGAGGCGCGGGCGATCCACACCGGGCGCAGCGCCGCCAACCACCTGCTTGCACTGGCCCAGACGCACGGCGTCGCCCGGCGGCGGATCGACGAGGTGATCGAACTGGTGGGACTGCGCGACGTCGCCCACAAACGGGCCGGCGGCTTCTCCCTGGGGATGGGCCAGCGGCTCGGCATCGCCTCCGCCCTGCTCGGCGACCCGTCGACGCTGATCCTCGACGAGCCGGTGAACGGGCTGGACCCGGAGGGCATCCGCTGGATCCGCGACCTGCTGCGCGGGTTCGCCGCGCAGGATCGCGCCGTGCTCGT
Source organism: Parafrankia sp. EUN1f (assembly GCF_000177675.1). GTDB lineage: Bacteria > Actinomycetota > Actinomycetes > Frankiales > Frankiaceae > Parafrankia. Next base: position 49,639 of record NZ_ADGX01000020.1, on the reverse strand, counting down.
CTCGTCGCATCTGATGAGCGAGATGGCGCTGACCGCCACCGAGCTGATCGTGATCGGGCGGGGCCGGCTGATCCAGGAGACGTCGGTCGCCGACTTCGTCCGTGCCGCCTCCGGGAACCGGGTGCACGTCCGTTCGCCGCACGCCGCGGCACTCGCCGAGATTCTGGTCCGGGAAGGCGCGACGGTCACCGCGACGCCCGACCCGGCAACCACCCGGCTGCCCGCCGACCCCCCGGGCCACCAGCCCGCCCACCAACCCGCCCACCGGTCCGGCCCGACGCCGGATCAGGTGTCCGCGGCGATCGGGACCGCCGAGACGATCGAGGTCGCGGGCCTGGCCAGCGCCCGGATCGGCGAGCTGGCCCGCGCCGGCGGGATCGCCCTGCACGAGCTCACCCCCCGCCTCGTCTCCCTCGAGGACGCGTTCATGAACATCACCCGCGACGCCGTCGAGTTCACGAACGCGGCACCGGCCGGTATCGGAGCGAACCGATGAGCACCCAGTTCACAGATCCCCGGGACGGTCGGACGATCACGGCCCCCGCCAACGGCAGGGACGTCGCAGACCCGGCGAACGCGACCGGTTCGGCGAACGGGACCGGCACGAACGGGACCGGCACCGCCAGCGCGACCGGAGCGGTGAACGCCGCGGGCCCGGCGGGTGACGTCGTCTTCCTCGGCCTGGTCCGATCCGAGTGGACGAAGTTCCGGTCGTTGCGGTCCACCTGGTGGACCCTGGCCCTCACCGTTGCCGCGATGATCGGCCTCGCGGTCCTGCTCTGCGCGATGGCCGCCGACGACGGGACCACCCTCGACCCGGAGTACGCCGACTTCGACGCGACCGCCCCCAGCCTCGGCGGCGCGCTGCTGGCGCAGATCACGATCGGCGTCCTCGGCGTACTGATGATCACGGGCGAGTACACCACCGGAATGATCCGCGCGACGCTGACCCTGGTTCCCCGACGGCTACCGGTGCTCTGGGCCAAGGCCGTCGTGTTCGCCGGTGTCGCGTTCGCCCTGACGCTGGTCACGGGTCTGCTCTCGTTCACCGTCGGCCAGGCGATCCTCGCCGGCGATGATCTCAGCGTCTCGATCGGCTCGCCGGGCGCGGCGCGGGCGATCCTCGGCTGCGCGTTCTTCCTGACCGCGGTGGGGCTGCTCGGCCTCGCCATCGGCGCACTGCTGCGCAGCACCGCCGGTGCCGTGTCGGCGCTGCTCGCCGTCCTGCTCGGGCTGCCGATGGTGGTGGGCCTGCTGCCCGCGAGCATGCAGTCGATCAACCGGTATCTGCCCGCCTCGATCGGCGAGGTCCTCATCTCCACCCAGGGCTCCGGCAACTCGTTCTCCCCCGGCACCGCCGCGGTGATGATGACCGTCTACCTGGTGGTGACGCTGGTCGCCGCCGCCATCGTCCTGGCCCGCCGGGACGTCTGAGCACGGCCACCTCCGAACACGCCCGCGGGGTCAGCGGTCGGCGGTCGGCGTCGGCGTCGGCGGTCGGCGAGCCAGCGGTGGGCGGCGAGGCTGTGGGCGAGAGGAGGATGAGCGGCATGAGCACGGCGGAGCCGCCGGATGTCCCCGGTGTGGTCTTCGGACGGATGCGGCACGGGCGGCTGGGCCGGGCTCTGCGGGCCCATCCGGTACTCGTCGACTCCGCCCTGGCCGCGATGCTGGGTCTCGTCGCGCTGCCGCCCACTGTCGATCTGACGGGTCCGTCTGTCGGGGCTCTGCTGCTCACCGTCGCGTCGGTCGCGCCGCTGTGCCTCCGGCGGCGCCATCCGATCGCGGTCTTCGCGGCCTGCGCGGCAGCCGCGGCCCTCCAGCTCCTGCTGTGGGTTCAGAGCTTCGGCACCATGTCGCTGCTGATCGCGTTCTACACGGTCGCCGCGCGGCGGCCGCGGCGGATGGCGGCAGCCGCGGCCGCGGCCCTCACCGCGCTGGTCGTCTGGTTCTGCGTCGGCCTGCCCGGCGCCCGCTTCTACGACCGGGTCGCTGCCGCGGTCTTCCTCGGCGCGCTCGGGATCACCGCCGGCGTGCTCGGCGTGAACATGAACACCCGGCGGGCCTACCTCACCGCCCTTGCTGACCGCGCGGCCAGGCTGGAACGGGAGCGGGACCAGCAGGCCAGACTCGCCGCGGCCCGGGAACGGGCCAGGATCGCCCGCGAGATGCACGACATCGTGGCGCACAACCTCTCCGTCATGATCGCGCTGGCGGACGGGGCCACCTTCGCCCTGCGCGGCCCGGCACCGTCGCGTACAGCCGCGGGCCCAGCCACGAACGTCGACGAGGGGACGGCGCGTGCGACGCGGGCGGTCGAGCAGGTCTCGGCCACCGGCCGTGAGGCGCTTGCGCAGATGCGCGGACTGCTCGGCGTCCTGCGCGACGAGCGGACCGAGATCGAACCGCCGCCCTCCGCGGCGTCCGCGGCCTCCGCGGCCGGGGTAGGGGCGGGAACCGGGGTAAGAGCGGGAGCAGGGGTAAGAGCGGGAGCCGGGCACACGGCCGGCATCGCAGACCTGGCCGCGATCGCGACCGCCATCGCCGATCCGAGCGGCCCCGCCGAGACCGCTCCGCAACCGGGAATCGGCGACCTCGACGACCTGATCGACCAGATCCGGCAGGCTGGGCTGACGGTGCGACTGACCAGTTCTGGAAGGCGCCGAACGCTCACCGCCGATGCGGAGCTCACCGTGTTCCGCATCGTCCAGGAGTCGCTCACCAATGTTCTCAAGCACAGCGGGCCCGGCACGCGGGCACGGATTCTGCTGCGTTACGACGCCGTCGGTGTGGACGTCGAGATCGTGGACGACGGCCGCGGGGTGCCGGCCACCGGTCCGGCGCCGACCGGCGGACGCGGAGTTCAGGGCATGCGGGAACGCGCCGCTCTGCATGGCGGGACACTGACCGCGGGGCCGGTCACCGGACGACACGACGGATGGCGGGTCACCGCTCGGATCAGAGCCGCGGACAGCTCCAGCCCGCACCATCCTGATCCGGGCACGGCGCGGGAAACGCTGGAGGCGGGGAAATCTTGACGACGACCGTGCTCCTGGTCGACGACCAGCCACTGCTGCGGATGGGCTTCCGCATGGTGCTGGACTCGCAGCCGGACCTCAGAGTGGTCGGCGAAGCCGGGGACGGTGGCACCGCCGTCCGGCTCACCGCCGAGCTGGCCCCGGACGTCGTCCTGATGGACGTGCGGATGCCGGGTGTCGACGGGATCGAGGCGACCCGGCGGATCGTCGCCTCCGGCGGCGCCTCGAAGGTGCTCATCCTGACCACGTTCGACCTCGACCGATACGCGTTCGCCGGGTTGCGGGCCGGTGCCAGCGGATTCCTGCTCAAGGACGTCCCGCCGGACGACCTGCTCGCCGGCATCCGCACTGTCGCGGCCGGGGACGCCGTCGTCGCGCCGAGCACCACCCGGCGGCTGCTCGACGGTTTCGCGCACCGCCTGCCCGACCTGGACGACAGCGGATCCGGTGCCGGTCACCGCCCGTTCGGGGCAGGACCCGGCCGGGACGGAGCTGACAGGCTCGCTCGGCTCACCGACCGCGAGCGCGACGTCCTCGGTGAGGTCGCGGCCGGCCTGTCGAACGCGGAGATCGCCACCCGGCTCGTCCTCGCCGAAGGAACCGTGAAAACCCACGTCGGCCGCATCCTCGGCAAACTCGAGCTTCGCGACCGGGTGCAGGCCGTCGTCTTCGCCTACGAGATCGGCCTCGTCCGGCCCTCGGCCAACCCACCCCGCCACCCGGACTGACCGCCCGCCCTGCTTCCATGGTGGAAAGGTGCTGATGAGGAGGCCGGGGCGCGGTGCTCAGAGTGGCGACGGTCAATGTGAACGGCATTCGCGCGGCCAGGCGGCGGGGAATGGGCACGTGGCTGGAGGACCGGCGCCCGGACATCCTGTGCGTGCAGGAGGTGCGCGCCGACGACGCGATCCTGGCGGACGCGGTCGGGCCGGGCTGGCACATCGTCCACGAGGCGTCGGCGGCGAAAGGCCGGGCCGGGGTCGCGGTCCTGTCCCGGGCGGCGCCGGTGGACGTCCGGCTGGGGCTCGGCGACTTCACCGGCAGTGGCCGATGGGTGGAGGCGGACTTCTCGCTGGACGGCGATCCCGGGCTGCTGACGGTGGTGTCCGTGTACGTGCACACCGGCGAGGCCGACACGCCCCTGCAGGAGGAGAAGTACCGTTTCCTCGCCGCGATCCGGGAACGCATGGCGAAGCTGGCCGCGGACGGTCGGCACGTGCTGGTGTGCGGTGACCTCAACATATGCCACCGCGAGATCGACCTGAAGAACTGGAAGGGCAATCTGAAGAAGGCCGGATTCCTTCCCCAGGAACGGGCCTGGCTCGACCAGCTGTTCACCGATGACGGTTTCGTGGACCTCGTGCGGAACTTCGCGGGAGAGCAGCCCGGCCCATATACGTGGTGGTCGTGGCGAGGTCGGGCATACGATACCGACGCCGGCTGGCGCATCGACTATCTGATCTCCACCGGCCAACTAGCCGAACGGCTCCTGTCCGCCGCCGTCGACCGGGCGCCGGCATATGACCAGCGCTGGAGTGATCACGCGCCGGTATACACCGACTTCGACGTTTAGGAGTGTGACCCTGCCGTCGTCATCGCCGACGCCGGCCGAGCACGCGCCACGGCTCGGATGCCAACGAAGCCGCGGCGCGACCCGACCGACGCACCGCGGCCGGAATCATCCCTCTGTTTCGGATCCCTGGAGTCAGGTGCAGAGAATATTGCCGATTTCCGAAATCCATCGGAGCATCGACGCTAGTGGCTGCCGAGCCAACCCGGCGGCGTGGATCCCGTCTGCCCACCCGACCGCGCCGGGTCTACCCCTCGCCAGACGGCGTGCCCCTTTTTCCATCCGCCTTCATCTGCTTCGCGCCAAAGCGAAGTCCTCCGACCTGGGCCTATCCAGTTCGGCACCATGCCGCGACTCGAAGAGTCGACGACTTTCGTCGCCCCAGAGCCCGTCGCAGAATCCCGAGCTTCGGGCCTCCACTGCCGCCACTGCCGCCGCTGCTTCTGAGCAAGAAGTGAGGATCCTGGCTGCAAGAACAACTGAAATCCTCACTTCTTGCGGAGCATCAAGCGACTCCGCGCCCCGTTTGCACCTATTGGCGTGATTGTTGGCGCCGCACGGCGGCGTGGGATCACCGGTGGGCCGCCGTGCGGCGGGCAGGTTCTTGCGAGAGGGCAAGGGCGACCCGACGGGCCTGCCCAGTCGGCATCCTTCTGACCTGCGGTTCTCGCTTTCAGTGGTTGTCACTGGCGGACGCCACCTTCCACCCGCCTGCGGATTGCCCGCGGGCCGCGGGCCGCAGGATGGCGAATCGCGGACCCGCCACTCGGATCGGCCGGCGCCCCGCCACGACGCCGACGGCTCGGCAGCGTCGAGTCGGGATGGGGACCCTGGGATCATCGGACTTGCTGCTAGATTGCTAGCATGCTAGAGTGGCGACCGTGGGCGACGAGGACGTCAAGCAGTTCAACGTGTACCTGCCGATCGGGCTGATCAAGCAGGTCAAACACCATGCCATCGAGTCGGGGCTGTCCCTCTCGGCGCTCGTCGCCGAGGCACTGCGCGCCTACCTTGACGACGCCCGCGGGCAGCGACCGTCAGAAACGGAGACCTGACATGACGACCGAAGGAATCGAAGCCGTGTTCCTGGAGACCCACAACTGGGGCAGGGCGGCAGGGTTCTTCCAGGCGCTGGGTTTCAAGCTGGAGTTCGACACCGGTCACAACTCCGGCCAGCTTCGCAACGGCGACGGCCCCTACGTCTTCATCGCGGAGATGCCCGAGTCCCGGGAACTCCAGGCGCCGCGCATCGTACTGAAGGTGCCTGACGCGGACACCTTCCAGCCCGACCCCGCGGTTGACGTCGTCACCCCGTTCGAGGACACCCACTGGGGCACCAGGGAGATGACTGTCCGTGATCCCGACGGGCGTCTCTGGAGTCTCCAGGCCCCCGGCCGAGCGGGTCTGGGGACGTGAACTCATGACAGGCACTGACCCGCGGAGCACCGCGCCGGAGAGCACCGCCGTTCGCGTCGCCCTCTGGCGGGCGATGCACGTCCAGGTCGACCCGCCGCCGCACGTCCTCGCCGACGAGATCGGCCTGCGCCTGGCCGCCCCCGACGGCGACTGGCGCGCCCGGCCGGACATGAGCCCGCAGGCCACCAGCGGATTCCGGGCGTCGATCGTGGCCCGCGCGCGTCTCATCCAGGACCTCGTCACCGAGAAGGCAGCCCAGGGCGTCGACCAGTACGTCATCCTCGGCGCCGGTCTGGACACGTTCGTCCAGCGCGAGCCGGAGATCACCGCCCGCCTGACAGTGTTCGAGGTCGATCAGCCGGGCCCCCAGGCGTGGAAGCGCCAACGCCTGATCGAGCTGGGCTACGGCATCCCGGACGGGCTGCGCCTGGTCCCCGTCGACCTCGAGGCGGACGGGGACTGGCCCGCGCACCTGACCGCCGCCGGCTTCGACGCCACGCGGCCGGCAGTCTTCGCCTCGACCGGCGTGACCATGTATCTGTCCAAGGAGGCCACCGCCGCCACCCTGCGCCAGATCGCCGGGCTCGCCCCCGGCTCGACGGTCGCGATGACGTTCCTACTGCCGCCCGAACTGCTCACCGATGACGCCGACCGCGCCGGGCTCGACGCGTCCAGGAAAGGCGCGCAGGCCTCGAACACCCCGTTCATCAGCTTCTACACACCCGACGAAATGCTCGCGACGGCCCGCGAGGCGGGCTTCAAGGATGTCAACCACATACCGGGCGCGACGCTCGCCGAACGCTACTTCACCGGCCGGCCCGACGGCCTCCGCCCATCAAGCGGCGAGGACGTCCTGGTAGCCAGTACCTGAACCCGCCACCGTTTCAGGCCGCCCCCGCCTCGGCCAAAGCGCGCTCATGAGTACGTGTACTCATGACCGATGTGGAGGTGGGGGATGTAGTCGACCGTATGAGGCACATCAGGGCACATATCGCACCGGTCACCATGGCGGCGGTCATGACGGCGTGCGGGCTGGTCGCCGGATGTGGCCGCGCCCCGGACACGAAGGCCACTGCGCTGCCGCCGAGGGTGTCCGCGCCGGCCACCCTCGCGGCCGACGGCACGGTTCCATGGGTGGACGAGCCGGCGGCCGACTCCAAGTTCACCCGGGCGGCACGCCCCCGCCGGACCATCACGACGGACCGTCACTGCCAGGCCTCCGACCTTGCCGCCGTCCTGCCCGCCTGGCAGGACCGGACCCCACACGTCGACCCGAACGCCGACGACCAGGAGTCTCGCGCCATCCGGCGGACCGGTCCCTACGGCCTGATGGTCTCCCTGGGCGACGCCGCGCGGGAGGCGGTGAACACCAGGTCCACCTACCGCCTCAACACCCGGCCCGTGTCCGTCCTGGCAGCGAAGGCCAGCCAGGACTTCCGTTTCCGGGTCACCCTGCCCGCGGCCATCACCCAAGGCCGCGAGCTCAGCGTCTCCTGGCAGCCGGGCGGTCCCGAGATGGAGCCCGCCGGAACATACGCGTCCTTCACCGTCACCGCTCGATGAACACCCGAGTCACGAGGACGCCCGAGGCCCGACGCCCGCGCAAACCGACTCGCCCGCCTCGGCGCACTCGAACGGCGATCAGCCGTCTCCCGCACTGGCCGCATCGGACCCACCCCCCACATGACTGCGCGCGCCCCGACGCCACATCAGTGACGGTCGCGAGAACGACAGAGCGCACGCGAGTTGTGCGCCGGGCAGCAGCATGGTCCCCGGCCGATCCGCCGGCGGTGTCGGGCCACGACACCGAAAATGGTGGGTCACGACCTGCGAGGAGCTCCCGTGAACCTGGTACTCGTGACTGGAGGACGCCGAGCGGGAATGGTGGGCGCGTCCTGCCGGGTCGCCGTCGCCGGCTCCGCACTGGCCTTCCTGCTGGGCGCGTGTGGGGGGTCCGACGGTACGGACACGGATGTCGCCGTCACGCCCAGTCCGTCAGCTCCGGTGACCGCGACGGCGGCCGGCGCGGACCACTCGTCGTCCTACGGATCGCACCCGTCGACCACGACGGCCCCGGCCGCGGATTCGGGGAGCGCGACAGCGGGCAGCGCGACAGCGGGCAGCGCGACAGCGGGCAGCGCGCCGAGCGCCACGACCGTGACCATCGAGAACTTCGCGTTCAGCCCGAAGACCCCGACATTCAAAGTGGGGCAGACGATAACCGTCGTCAACAACGACAGCGCACCACACACGTGGACATCCGAAGCCGGCGGTTTCGACACCGGCAAGCTCGAGAAGGGCCAGCGCGCAACGGTCACCCTGAGCAAGGCGGGAACCTTCACGGTGATCTGCCAGATCCACCCGTCGATGACCGGAACGGTGACCGTCACAGCCTGACGCAGTGGCCTGACGGATTCAGCCGACGGCTACTTCTCTCCCTGGTTCCGCCACCAGTCGCTCCGCATCAGCCCGCGCAGGACGTCCACTGCCGCAGGCGGTAGGACCGGGGTGCCATCTTCGGGGTTCCTGGGCATGCGGTCGGATTTCGGGTCGACGACTCCGATGGCCAGATCCTTGATCGTCTGGGTGAAGGCGTCCACAATCCTGGCGACACCGGCCAGCGCCGGATCCTGGGCAAGGCCCGAGCGCGCGCCTCCGAGCAGGTGGTCCGGCAGCGACGTCAGCATCCGCAGGGTCTCAGCGCGCAGACTGTCGAGCTCGGGGCCGCCTCGGTCCATCCGACCTCGGTCGAGCAGGGCGAACAGGGCCGGTGAGCCTGGCGGAATGTCGTCGACCCGCTTGCTGATCACGCGGACGAACATGTCGGGGTCAGGCAGGCGGGGCAGCAGATCGATCGCCGCGAGCAGACGCCGTTCCGGGTCAGCCCGGATGATGTCTCCAATCGCCTCAGCCAGTTCCGGGTGCGCGGGCAGTGCCCGGCCGAGCACTGTCAGCGCGGTCACGGCCTGATCCGGCGTGGCCGCCTTCGCGATGGTCTCGGCGAGCGACGGCGACTGGGCCAGCGCCACCGCCGCGATGTGCTCTCCGTAGGCACTGGGGCACAGCGCCTCGACCGCCCACCGGCCGGCGTACTGGCGACGAAGCTCGTCCAGCAGGCTCCGCAGCTCGCCGGGGCTGGCCTGAAGCAGTTCCGGCAGCATCGCGGCCAGTGCTTCCGCGTCGTCGGCCGAACCGGGACGCAGCAGGGTGGCCGCGGTGATGACCTGGGCCGCGAGCCCGGTGCCAGGGCCGGTCGCGGCACCCGCGCCCGTGCCGGCGGGGTTGGGCCACCGTGTCCGTTCGTGCCGGCAGAGTGTCGTCAGCGGGCTCTCGGCCGGCCGCGCGACGGGGGCATCCGACAGAGCCGCCAGCAATGCCGCCGTGTGCACGTCCAGCACCGTGTCCACGTCCTCGATGTCGGCCCACGGGCCGGCGTCGGGTGCGGCGCCCGTCGCGGTGCCCAGCTCGGCGGCGAACGCGGAGCGGGCGGCAGCGAAGTGAACCTGCCTGGCGTGCGGGCCGGGGGCCAGCGGCGTAACCGTCTGTGGTTCCGCTCGCTCGAACATGCCAGCGACCTGAGTGTCCGGCAGGGCCAGCTCGCGCAGGCCCCGGAGCAGGGCTTCGGTGGCCTGGGTCAGCAGAAGCAGCCGGCTCGCGGTCGACCGGCCCACCAGCGCGCGTGCGATCGCCACTGTCTCATCCGGCCTGAGCTCCGCATCCTCGATGATCACCAGGGTGGGTGCGCCAGCGGTGCGCAGGTATCCCAACCGGGCCGCGCTCAGTGGTGACCCCGATCGGGCCAGGACGGTCAGCCACCCTTTGGCGGTCAGATCCTCGCCGATCTGCATGGCGAGCCGAGTCTTGCCCGAACCGGCTGGACCGGTCAGCAGGCGAGCCGATTCCCGCTGCCGCTGCGTCGCCCAGGACCGCAGAGCGGCGCGGTCCCCGTTGAGCTCCACAAAGGGCACCACCAGGTATTCGGCGCGTAGCAGAACGCTCGGCGCACAGTCCGCCGCCCGTTCCGGCGGCGGCGCGTCGAAGACCGCCCCCGGCCCGCCCTCCCCAGGTGGCGGCCCGCCCGGGCCCGCGGCGGCCGCGCGCGCGAAAACCTCGTTGCCGGCAAACCACTCGGCGGCCACCGCCAACAGGCTGGCCCGGCCATCGCCGACGAAGCGGGCACGCTCGTCCAGGCGAATTCCCGCCGCCAGCACGTGCGAGACCTCGCGCCAGAACTGTTCCGCCGACTCGACGTTCCAGATCGGCTGGCGGCCCCGGCTCACACCGGCCGCCTCGAGGAGCTGGCGAGCCTCGACTCGGCCCGGGCACGCCTCAGCGAGCGCCTTGATCTCCGCGTCCGACAGACGGTCCGGCATGAGACCTCCCCTGATCCGGCACCGTCACCGGACGTACCGATCAGTGTCGCACCGTGTCCGATACCACTGATCAGACCCCTGCCGGGCATACCGCGCTGATCGGATCGCGGCCAGGTCTCGCCACAGACCGTGCTCGAAAGTCTCGGAAGGCTCGGAACGGCGGAGCGAGGTCACCTTGTAACACAAGTGCTACCCTGAATCGGTGGCCGAGATAGGACTACGCGAGATGCGGCAGAACGCCAGTGAGCTGGTGCGGCGCGCCCAGGCCGGCGAGCAGCTGACCATCACCGTTACCGGCCGACCGGCAGCTGTGCTCGGTCCGGTGGCTCCGCACAGATGGCGGCGCTGGGACGACCTCGCCGACATCTTCTCCCTCCCGGCCGACACGGACTGGCCCAGCGATCGCGATCTGATCGACGGCACCGTTGAAGATCCCTGGGAAACCCGGTGAGTCGCGGCATCCTCGACACCAGCGTTCTGGTCGCCACCGACGTCGCGCCGATCCCCGGCGAACTCGCGATCAGCGTCATCAGCATCGCCGAGCTCCACTTCGGCGTCCTGGTCGCCAAGACCTCCGAGACCCGCGCGAACCGCCTCGCCCGTCTCAGCGCACTGCAACGACGATTCGACCCCCTGCCCCTCGACGACGCCGTCGCCGACAGCTACGGGCGACTCGCCGCCCGCGTCGTCGAGATCGGGCGCCAGCCACGTGCCCGAACGATGGACCTCCTGATCGCGGCCACCGCGCACGCTCACGAAGCCAGCGTCTACACCCGCAACGCCGCCGACCTCACCGGCCTCGAAGACCTCATCGAAATCGTCACCGTCTAGGACGCGCGCCTTCTGCGATCTTCCTGACGAAACGGCAGGTCAGCCCGCCTGCGCCTTGGCGACGGCCTTCACCTGCTTCGTGCCACCATGAGGCGCCCGCGGGGCTGATACTCGTTGGCAAGCAGACCCGCACCGCATGCGCGTACACAGTGCGGATCTCGGCGAGGCAGTGTTCGAGACTGCGCAGGCGCCGCTCGGCGTCGGCACGGGTCTGCTCCGCACGGATCACCTCCAACCGCAGGATGCCGACGAGTTCCTCGCTCGAGACGCCTTCACGTCCCGGCGTGGCGGCGGCGTCCGGTGAGCGTGCCCGGCGGCTCTGCCGGAGGCGGCGACCCCCAGGAACAATGTGAGGCCACGCCCGGACCTTTGACCGCAACGTGTGGTCGTAAATCTGATCTGGCGTGTGCGCCGCCGCGACCGGAATTCGCCTGGGGCGCAGAAGATGTGAGTTTGATGTGTACAGGCTCGACCGGGCGCGTGCCCGGTAGGTAGATTTTCATCCGCACGTTTCCCTTTGTTCACCCGTGTGGCGCCGTTTGCTGGCACCGTTATCCACCGCCTGACAATCAAGATGCCATTCTGGGGGTTCAATGCGTGTGACACGTCTTATGAAGGTGGTGGCACTCGCTGTTAGCGGTGTCGCCCTGTCGGCGACGTCCGCCTTCGCCGGGTCCACTCCTCCCGGCCAGGAAAAGCCCGGACACTTCTCGTTCGCCGTCATCGGGGACGTGCCCTACGGCACCGCCCAGATCGCGGCATTTCCCGGCTGGATCGACCAGATCAACGCGGCCCAGCCAGAAATGACGTTCCACGTCGGCGACATCAAGAACGGCTCCAGCCGCTGCGACGACGCCTACTACAACCTGATCAAGAGCGATTTCGACCGCTTTGTTGGGCCGCTGATCTACACGCCTGGCGACAACGAGTGGACCGACTGCCACCGTGCGAACAACGGTGCGTACAACCCGCTCGAGCGGCTTGCCTTCGACAGGTCGGTGTTCTTCGCCAACCCTGGTACCACGCTGGGGCAGAACCCGATCTCCGTCGAGAGCCAGGCCGCCGCCGGATACCCGGAGAACGTGCAGCTTCGCCGCGACGGCGTCGACTTCGCGACGTTGCACGTGACCGGCAGCAACGACGACCTGCAGCCCTGGACCGGCATCGGGCAGAGCACGGCCACTCCTGCGCAGGTGGCCGAGGAGAACGCTCGGATGGCCAACACGATCGCGGTCGTCCGCGACACGTTCGCCGACGCCCGTAAGCGTCACGACCGGGCGGTCGCACTGTTCACGCAGGCGGACATGTTCGACCCGACCTACACCCCCGCGTGGTCTGACATCTCGGCCTTCAAGCCGCTCATCCAGGCCATCGTCGACGAGTCCAGCTCGTTCAAGGGGCAGACCTACCTCTTCAACGGCGACAGCCATATCTACGACAGCGACCACCCGCTGGCCGCTGGGTCGCACTGGCTCACCACCTACGGCATCACCGGATCGGCCGACAATCTGCATCGCATCACCGTCGACGGATCGAGCAACAACGTCGACTGGCTCAAGGTCACCATCAACCGCCCGGGCGCGGCTGATGTCCTGAGCTGGGAGCGGGTCCCGTACCTGTAAACCCGTCCGGAGACACGGCCTTGCACTCAGTGGCAACGCCGCGTAACCGCGCCGATCGGTAGGGCAGGAGCGGGGTCAGGCAGGGCGGGGAGCGGCAAAGGCTCCCCGGCCCTGCTGCTGTGACCCGTCGGGTCGAGGTCCTGTCGTAGGGCGGTGTCACGATGACGGCGTGGTGGTGGTGAAGCCGGCACACAGCCGCCGGTGAACCACCCCGTGGAAACTGGTGGCTCTGGCGGCTTCCCTGGTCCCTCATGCTCACGGTGATCATGACCGGGCTGGTGGCGGTGTTCGGCCGCATCGAGATCCGCGCCCGGCGCCCGGCACCCGGCCGGCTGCCGCCGTGGCCGGCACGCCGGCCCACGAGCCCGGTCCGATGCCAGTGCCGGACTCGACGCCGCCGCGACCGCCGTCGGGGAGGCGTGGCACCCGACCCTGCTCCACCACGCGTCACCAGGGCTCCGCCAACCTCGTGCCACGGGTTCGCCGGTGGACATGGCGGAGGTCCGACCGGCGCATGTGAACGAAACGCAGCCGAGATGACCGGGCGGCACGACTATAGCGTGAAAACCGCAGGTCAGCTGGCCTGCGCCTTGGCCGCGGCCTTCATCTGCTTCGTGCCACGGCGTAGCCCTTCGACCTGCACCTATCCGGTCTGCAGGCTGCCTGACCCGCGGTTGCCGCTTTCAGCAGTTGCCACTGGTGTGGGCAATTTTCCGGCGTTCTGCGGACTGTTTGCGGACCGCAAATCACGCTGATTCACGGAGGACCCTGCGCACGATCTCTTCGACCTGCTCCACACTCACGACAGGCGCATCGGGGCTCTGGACGGCCCGAGCAAGGATGCGCCGGACCAACGCCGAGGTCGGCAGGTGCTCGGCTGCCGCACGGGCCTTGAGAGCCTCGGCCAACGAGGCGGGAACTCTCACAGACACGACAGCCTGCTCTGCTTCGACAGCCTCCGCCTCGGCAGCCTCGGCCTCCTCGGCCGCGTACTCGGCTCGGATCGCGTCACGCCGGGCACGCCTGGGTGCATCAGTCACCGCCGCTCCCCCTCCAGATAGTCCCGAAGATCGCTTCCGCGGGTCTTCCACGCGGTGATCCCAGCCTCGTCGGTCGGATCGACGATCACGGTCAGCACGAACCCGGCACTACGCGAGTATCCGATCAGGCGAGCCGCGCCCACCCTGCTCCTCGGGTCCGGGTCACGAACGATCCTCCGCGGGTCCTTCACCGCCTCCAAGGTCCACTCTGGCTCGATGTCGGTCGCGCCCGGGTAACGATCAGAACGATGTCGGATGTACTCAGCGTCCTCCTGGTCCCACCAAAGGCCATCCACCACAACTTACAGTGTCACACATCTACTCACACGCGCGAGCGAGCGCCGGACAGCGACCACAGCGAGTAAACACGGCACCTAACGCAGACGCACGGCCTTGGCCGCGCAGCGGACGCCCCACGGGCAGGGTGGGACGTTCGCCCACAAACCCGCAGGTCAGGAGGCTGCAACCTTGGCCGCGGCCTTCATCTGCTTCTTGAAATCACGGACCTCGAGCAGAGTCTCGGGGCTGGTGATGTCGGCGACCGACCGACGGCTGCCTTCGTCGCCGTAGGGAGCCGTCGCCTCACGCCAGCCGGGCGGCCTGACGCCGAGCTGCTTGCCGAGCAGTGCGACGAAGATCTTCGCCTTCTGGGCGCCGAAACCTGGGAGCGCACCGATCCGCTTCAGCAGCTCCTGGCCGTCGGCCGCGGTGCTCCACACCTGCGTTGGGTCGCTGCCGTAGTTGTCCACCAACACCTGGCACACGGCCTGGACGCGCTTCGCCATCGAGCCGGGAAACCGGTGGAGCGCCGGCGGCGTGGCGAAGATCGCGCTCAGTGCCTCGGGGTCGAAGGACGCGATCTCCCCCACATCGAGCGGACGCCCAAGTCGCCGCGTCAGCTCGTACGGCGCCGCGAAGGCACGTTCCAGGGGAAACTGCTGGTCCAGAACCATGCCGATAAGGAGCGCCAGCGGGTCGTTGGTCAGCAGCTCGTCCGCCTCGGCGATCTGACTCAGGTGCAGTCCCACGACACCACCGTAGCCGACCGCGTTTCGATGGCCGGCGACGCTGGTCAGATCGCCGGGTGCTCTGCGTCGTGCCTGCACACCTCGCGGTCGGCGGCGCCCGAGTACCGGCACCACAGCCACTACGCGGCGCGGGCCGGCCCCGTCCGATGCCCGGATCACGTCGACACCTGCTGGCTCGGTCTGGATCGCGGCATACATGGCGTGTTCCTCGTCGCGGGCCTGCTCGCCGCGCTGCTTACCGTCACATTCGGGCGCTGGACCGACGCGGTCCTGGGGGCCCGGCTGCGGGCGGGGTCGTGACCGCCGCGGCGCGTTTCGACGAGATCGTGCACGCGCCGAACCGGCTGCAGATCTGCGCGATGCTCTCAGCTGTCGACTCCGCCGACTTCACAACCGTGCGCGAGGGGCTCGGCGTCGCGGACTCCGTCCTATCCAAGCACGTCCGCGTCCTGCGCGACGCCGGTTACCTCACCATCCACAAGGCCACCTTCGCCTCGCGCGTCCGGACCAGCCTGTCGCTCACCGACTCCGGCCGCGCCGCCTACGAGGGACACGTGGACGTCCTCCGGGAGATCCTCGGAACCGCCTCGCTCGACCCCGCGGACCAGCCGGCGGCCAGACCCACCGAGTGGGTCAGGGCGCCGCGAGGGATCAGCACCTGAAGCGGTGGAACCGTCTCGTACGAGTGCTCGGGATGGACGACGAGTCCCTTGGCGGCGGTGACTGGCCTGCCGCCCCGGGAGAGCGTCGTAACCTGCCAGCTGTCGTCAGGAAACATCCGCGTCCAGAACGACAGCACCTCCCACGGTCCGATCGCGTCGAGTTCCTCGAAGTCGTCGAACAGCAGAATCCCGATCGTCCTCACCTAACCATCCTGCCCGGTCCCGGCAGATACGGCCGACCGTGCCGCGGCGGACATCACCCCGTCGCTCACACCGCCGTGTAGTCGGTGTGGTCCCGGCAGGCCGCGTAGTCGTCGACGTCCAGGTAGTGGCACCAGGGAAGCTGTGAGTCGGGGAAGCGGAGTCGGCTCGTGCCCTTCCAGCTCGCGACCTCCACATGAGCACCGAGATCACGGACGGTCTCCAGCGCGGGGACAAGGTCCGTGTCGCGGCTGAACAGGACGCCCACGTCGTACGCGCTTTCGCAGGCAAGGCGCACGAAATCCACGGCGAGCGCGACGTCGATGCCCTTCTCCTGCGCGGGTTCGGCCGGCCATGCCTTCGGGTAGCGGAGCTGCCGGCGGACAACGACCACCCGCGGATCACGGGCCCAGCGGTCGGCCTGCCGGTCGCTGGTCCTCGCGGCCTCCGGCTGGTGATCGGGGCTGGGACGGCCGCGGTCGACACAGCGACTCGCGGGGGCATGACGTAGCCGATCTAGAAAAAAGCCTCGCCAGTCCCGGAGGACGGCGGGGAGAAAGTGACTGCCGTAGCCGAACCGTCGCGGCGGCGACCCTCGGCCACGTCTTCATCTGGAGGGCCAGTCAACGGCAAATGTCTTCGCGAGGTCGATGAAGTGACGGGCGGGCGCGGGCAGAGCAGCCGGGTTCCAGGCGACGGCGACATCCGAGCCTGGGATGTCCGCGACCTCGACAAATGCCAGACCCGGCCATCGCTGCGCGCCGGCGATCGAGGCAGGGACCAGTCCGACCGCCCAGCCCGCGCGGGCCGCGTCGAGCAGATCGTCCAGGGTGTGGCCCCGCGCGCCGAACCGCGGCGGTCTGGTACGTCGCTCGTTCACCCGCCAGAACGCGCACCAGACGTGGTCCGATGCGGCGACATCGATCCAGGGAAGATCGGCAATCTCCTCGAACCCGACGGTCTGTCTGGTCGACAGTGGATGACCATCCCAGAGAGCCACGAACCTCGCCTCGGTGGCCACCACGACCAGGTCCAGCCCCGCGCTGTCGAACGGTGGCCGCACGATCGCAACGTCGCTCAGGCGGGCACGCAGGCCGCCCGCAGGATCTTCGAGGCCATAGTGTCTCGTCGCGACGCGGACGCTGGGGTGACGCCGGGCATAGGCCTGCAGCAGTCTCGGCGTGATCTCGACCGCCGCGGTGGCGGCGAGCCCGATCCGCAGGCTGGCGCGGCCGCCGGCGGCGATGTCATGTGCGGCGGACTCGCATCGTTCCGCAACGGCGAGCAGGTCACGGGCGTAGGGCAGCCACGTGGAGCCGCGTTCGGTCAGCGCCACCGCGCGGGGGGACCGCTCGAACAGGTCGAACCCGACCAGCGACTCGAGCCGTGCGATCGCGCTGCTCAGCGACTGCTGGGCCACGCGCAGGCGCCGCGCCGCGCGCGTGAAGTTCAGCTCCTCGGCGACCGTCACGAAGTAGCTGAGCTGGCGGAGGTCGAACCGTAGGACGGGGGACGGCGACGGCGATCCACCGACGGCCGCTGTAGTGCCACCGATAACTTCTGTTTCCCCTGCCTCGGGCATCGCCCTACCGTTTCATGCAGTCGTTGCGCAGGACAGCGCATGCTGAGCGAGGGGCCCCGACACCATGGCGGAGACGCTGTACGACCATGCCGGCGGTGATGCCGCCTTGCACCGGCTGGAGGAGCTCTTTTATCAGAAAGCCCTCGCCGATTCGGTGTTGGGTGAGCTCTTTCCCGAGCGCGTGCCGACACATGTCGACCGTCTCACCTTGTTCACCGGGGAGTCGTTCGGCGGCCCCGACCGCTTCAGCCGTGAGGTCGGCTTCCAGTACCTGATCGACGTGCACCGGCATCTACAGATCACCGACGAGCAGCGCGCGCGGTTCGTCGAGGCGTACCTTCAGGCACTCGACGAGGCCGGCATGCCCAACGACGCGCCGTTCCGCACGGCGGTGCGGGAGCACATCGAGTTCGGCGCGCGGGTCGCGCAGCAGAACTCCTGGGCCGCCACCGATGCCGAGCTGCACCCGATCCGCGAGGTACCCCTCTGGCAGTGGGAGCCGGACGCTGACGACTGAGCCCGCTGGGCTCCTCGCAGGCCTCGGCGCTGCCGCGCGCGCCTGGCCAGCCTGCCGCAGACGGTCGCGCGCCGACGATGCGTCACCACGAAGACGCAGACCGCCCGGCCCCACTCCATGGTTCCGATACCGGCTGGTCCAGCACCATCCCGATCAGCAGCGCCAACGGGTCGTTCGTCAGCAGCTCGTCCGCTTCGGCGTTCTGGCTCAGGTGCAGTCCCACGCCCTCACCGTAGCCGACCGCTCAGCGACAGCCACCGGGCTGCTGGTCAGATCGCCGTGTAGTCGGTGTGGTCCCGGCAGGCTGCGTAGTCGTCGGCGTCCAGGTACGCGCCCTCGCAGGGAAGACGCACGAAATCGACCGCCGGAGCGACGTCGATGCCCTTCGCCTGCGCGGGTTCTGAAGGCCATGCCTTCGGGTAGCGAAGCTGCCCGCGGACAACGACCACCCGAGGTCAGCCGCCTCGCCATGCTGGCCGCCAGGTCGAGGCGCCGGCGCATCCCGCCGGAGTAGGTCCTCACCCGCCGGTCCCGGGCGTCGACCAGGTCGAACTCCGCCAGCAGCTCGTCGACCCGGGGCCGGACCTCGCGCCTCGGCAGGTGGCGCAGCCGCGCCATCATCTCGAGGTTCTCCCGGCCGGTCAGCAGATCGTCGATCGCGGCGTACTGACCGGTCAGGCTGATCGCGCTCTTGACGCCGATCGGGCTCCGTCGTGCGTTCCAGCCGACGGTCACGGGCCGAAGAGCGCCAGCGGGACTACGACGACATCATCTCGTCGACGGTAGGCGTGCTCCCCCGCGTAGATGACGAGGGCGTCGATCAGATCCGTCCCGATTCGGTCGCGTAGCCAGGTCAGGTGCCTGACGTCGGAATCCTCAACCCGGTCGGCCAACTTCACCTCGACCGCCAGCACGCGGCCGTCCGGGCGCTCGATTATCAGATCGACCTCGTGGTCGTTGTTCTGGGTACGCAGGTGACCTACCCGGGCCTCGGCGGCCTCGGCGTAGGTATGGATGCTGAGCGCGGCGAGATGCTCGAACAGGGCCCCGAGTATCGTCCCCGCCGACAGGACGGTATTGCCCTGCTCAGCCCGCAGCAGCGCGGAGGCGTCGAGTCCGAGCAGCCGCGCGGCCAGTGCGGGGTCCGCCAGGTGGTGCTTGGCGGACCGGCCGAGCCGGTCGAGATGGTTCCGGCTGGGAATCCACGGCGGGACCGCGTCGAGCAACCACAGTGACGACAGGGCGTCACGATAGGCAAGAGTGGTCTCCTTGGCCGGCTTGTTACCCAGGCCGGGAGTCGCCGCATCCAGAATTTTCGAGTAGGCCGTCGTCGTCGACGTGGCGGCAGCGTAGGCCGCGAGCCAGGCACGGAGCACCGTCGGGCGCCGGATCGGATAACCCTGCTCGGGAAACTCACGTTGAACGACATTGTCCAGGTACGCATCGAGTTCGGCTCGACGCACCCGCGGCGGCAGGCCGCGGATAGCGGGAAAGCCCGAGGCCGTGATCTCCTCGACGTAGTCCGTCAACCGCACAGCGGTCGCACCCTCGACGTCGCCGTTTCCTTCGAGGAGCGCGGCGAGGCTCACAGTCGGCTCGTCGACGTCCCGCTCGGCCATGCTCAGCGGGCGCATCCGCAACGGCACGATACGCCCTGCGCCCGAGTGGACCACTGCCCCTCGGGGTGCGGAGCTGCCCGCGATGATGAAGTGACCGGCCGGCGAGCCGGCGTCGACCGCGCGCCGCACGTGGTCCCACACCTCGGGAAGGCGCTGCCACTCGTCGACCAGGACCGGCCCCGGCAGCCTGGTCAGGACGGTCGGATCGGCGGCCACGATCTCACGCTGGCCGGGAAGGCCGAGATCGATGATCGACTCTGCGCGCCGCATCGCGGTCGCGGTCTTGCCCACCGCCTTCGGCCCATGGATCGACAGCGCGCGAAGATGCGGCTGAAGTGCGTCCAGGGTGTCGTCGAGGACGCGACGCCGATAGTCGACCACGTCTCTACTCTACCAACGACAGATAGTCTGGTCTTCCAATAGCAGGCTCACAGGTCTGCCTCTGGCAGGCCGCCGGCCTTGACCACGTCGTGTGGGCAGGCTGTCCATCTGGGACTCAACCGCCGAGATCAGCGCGCAATGAGGATTAGCTTGAAGGCGATCTGGCTCAGGCGCCGGCTCACATGATCACAGTAGCTTCGTCGAGCCGCCGCCCAGAGGTCGCCCCGGGCCGGCTGACCTGGCCCCGCGAGGGGCGTGCCGCCGGGAAGGTCGGCGCTCAGCCGGCGGCGGCCAGGTCGGTCGTGCGGGCGACGTCGTGGACCACCTGGCGAAGGGCGTCGAAGGCCGGTGGGGCGGCGCGCCGCCGGCCCACCTGACGAGGACGACCTCGGCCTCGTCGTCGGCGAGCGGGACGAAGACGACCCCGCTGTCGCGCAGGGAGCGGGACGAGCATGGCAGGCGGGTCACGCCCACGCCCGCCGCGACCAGCGCCAACAGGCCCTGCGGGCTCGTCCCACGCTCGACGATCCGGGGGGAGAAGCCGGCCCGCCGGAAATCGGTCTCGTACTTGCGGTGCCACGGCGGCCAGGAATGGCTCGGCGTGAGTACCCACGGCTCGTCGGCCAGGTCAGCCACCCGCAACTCGTCGCGGCCGGCCAGCGGATGGCCCACGGGCAGGACGGCGGCGACCGGCTCGCGCAGCACGACCTCGCTCTCGAGGTCGTCGACCAGCGGCGGCCGGGTGAGAGCGGCGTCGAGCCGGCCCTCCCGCAGGCCCGCGACCAACGCGGCAATTGGCAGGTCCTCGGCGCGTACGGCGATGTGCGGGTAGCTCTCGCGCAGGGTCCGCACAACCGGGGGCATCAGGTAGTTCGCCACCGTGACCAGGAACCCGACCCGAAGCGGCGACAGGTCGCCCCGGGCCGCGAGCCGACGACCTGGTCGCCTCGGCCGACGGTCGGGCCCTGGCCCTGCCGCTGGACGTGACCGACCCGGCCCAGATCCAGGCGGCGCTCGGCGCTGCGACCGCTCGGTTCGGCCGGGTCGACGTGCTCGTCAACAATGCCGGGTACGGCTCCGTCGGTGCGGTCGAGGAGATCGACCTGTCCGACCTGCGGACACTCATGGAGACGATGTACTTCGGCCCGGTCGCCCTGACCCAGGCCGTCCTGCCCGGGATGCGGGCGCGGGGCGGCGGCGCGGTCGTCCAGATCAGCTCGATGGGCGGCCAGGTGACGATGCCCGGGTTCGGGGCGTACTGCTCGGCCAAGTTCGCCCTTGAGGCGCTGTCCGAGTCGCTGGCGGCCGAGGTGGAGCCGCTTGGCATCCGGGTGCTGATCGTCGAGCCGGGGGCGTTCCGGACCGCGTTCGGCGGGCGCGGGATGCACCGCTCCCGCCGCATCGACGCCTACGAGCCAACCGTCGGCCCGACCCGCGCCGGCGTCGACTCGATGGACGGCGGCCAGCCCGGCGACCCGCGCAAGGCGGCCGACGCGATCATCGCCGCCCTCGACGCGCCGGCCGCGCCGCTGCACCTGGCCCTGGGCGTGGACGCGGTCGAGTCGATTCGGGCCGCCCAGGACCGGCGCCGGGCCGACCTCGCCTCGTGGGACGCCGTCAGCCGCTCGACCGATGTCGACGCGGCGCCCGCCTGACCGGCCCACCGCTGCCCGTGCGGTAGCCGGCCGTGCGGGCCCACGCGTGCCCAGGTCAGGGCCGAAGGGCGGCGGCGACTCCGGCCGAGTCCTGGATGTCCTGGAGCCTGGTGACGAGGCCGTCCGAGCCGAACGTCCAGACGTGGACGAGGTCCTCGGTGAACGATCGGCCGGTCGAGCGGATCGTCGCCCGCATCTCCAGCAGGACGGCGACCCGCTCGCCGGCGGCGAAGAACTCGACGGGCGCGAAGTGGGCTATGTCGAACTCCTGGCCGAGGATGGCGAACACCTCCGCCACCTGTTCCCGACCGGTACGAACTCCGAAGTAGGCGAGGTCGGCGGGACCGGCGTTACTCCACACGACGTCCGGTGCCAACGCCGCGAGCACGCCTTCGACGTCCCCGGACCCGAACGCCGCGTAGATCGCCTGAACCCGCTCCAGGTTTGTGGTGCCCAGCCTGCTGTCCACGGTTGCCATGGGTCGTCTCCTGTCCTGTCCCGGTGAGATCCCGGGTCGTCGGTGCGAACGGGATCAGCGTCGCGGTCTGAGGACGGGCACAACCAGGCCGGGATGCACCCGAGGTGCGGGCAGCCCCGGGCAGTGCGGTGGATGGGTCTGACAGACCCTGTCTGAACCGACACGTGCTCGTCCACACTGCTGGTATGGCTTCCACCAGCGCGCCTCGGTCTGCCTCGGCGAACCCGCTTCGAGACTTCCTGCGCACCCGGCGGGCCCGGCTGTCACCCGACGAGGTCGCGGTGATCTCGACCGGTGCCCGCCGGGTCCCCGGCCTGCGCCGGGAGGAGGTGGCGGCTCTGGTCGGGGTGAGCGTCGACTACTACGTCCGGCTGGAGCAGGGCAGGGTGAGGCCGTCGGACTCGGTGCTCGACGCGGTTGCTCGCGCGCTGCGCCTGGACGAGACCGAACGGGCACACCTTCGGCGACTTGTCCATCCGGGCACGGACACAGCCACCCACGTCCGTCCTGAAAACGTGCGCCCCGAGGTTCAGGAGCTACTCGACGGGCTCGGCGGCCTGCCCGCGCTGGTCGTCAACGCCCGCCTCGACATCCTGGCGTGGAACCGGCTCGCCGCGGCGCTGATCTGCGACTTCGCGGTACTGCCGCCCGAGCACCGCAACGCCGTCTGGTTGTTGTTCGTCGATCCGGCGACCAGGCGGCTCTACGTCGACTGGCCGCGGGTCGCCGGCGACGCCGTGGCGATTCTCCGCGTGGCCAGCGCCGCGAACGCCGACCGCGCGACGACCGAGCTGGTCGACAACCTGTCACGGACGAGTTCGGAGTTCCGCGCGTTCTGGGCCCAGCACGACGTCCACGCAAAGGCGCACGGCATCAAGGTGTTCCGTCACCCGATCGTCGGCCCGCTGACCCTGCGCTTCGAGACGCTCGGACTCTCCGGCGACCAGCAGAACATGCTCACGTATCTGCCCGTCGACGCCGAGTCCGCCGCGACACTGCGTCTGCTGGCAGCCTGGGAGGACGGGCGCCCGGCTCACGACAACGCGTATATCTCGACATGACGAGCGACACGACCATCAAGTCGCGCAGTGTGCGCATGGGACGAAGGACGTCGACGCCGGCTCGGACTCGCCCTTGTCGTTGTGGTAGCTGATGCCCTGCACCGTGTAGACAGCTGGGCAGGCTACCGGGGTGTTCGCGGTCACGACCCCGTGGCTGATCAGCGCCGCCGCAGAGATGATCTTTCTGGTCGAGCCTGGTGCCACCGCCGCGGTGAGCGCGAAGTCGTTGTAGCCGGCGTTGTTGGCAATGGCCAGGATGTGGCCGGTCGACGGCTGGATGGCGACAAGGGAACTGTCCGGATGCTCCGCGACCACGAGGACCGCGGCCACGGTCGTCACGAGCGCGATGAACTTCCACGGCTTGCGGCGCCCGTGGCGCCCGGCCGGGCCAGCTGCATCCTCCCGCCCGCGCCCTGTGTCCGAGGGGGGACGGTTGTGCCACTCGTTCGCCGTGCCGTACTCCGCGCCCGAGGAGGCCGAGTTCTCCGACTCGCATCCCGTGTCTGCCCCTAAAGGTCTTCGACCGGATCCGAAGTCCACGGGTCCATGCCGCGCAACGTTACGGGTAGCGATACATACCGTCAAAGGCCGACACGGGCGTGACGGGACGGCTGCCGGAAACGCCGCGCGGTGCCGGGACCCCGCCCCCGCCGGGCCGCTCCAGCCGCGTTCGGAGGAGACGGCCTCGCCACTGTGGACGACCGTTCTGGTAGAGGGGGACAAGGAGATCGACTATGCGGGTTTCCGCCCGTGGTCGATCCGTGCGTGTGAGGAGCACGGGCACGGGCGGTCGCCGGTGCCGGGCCGGGAGCCCGCCCCCGTCTCCCACGCCAGGCTTTGGCGGTGATCCGGTGAGGCGACCGCCAGGCACGTTGAAATGGTTGTCTGGTATCTTCCCGCGAACCCTTCCTGTCCGATATGTGCGCAAAGTAGCACGCACCTCTGACGCACGGAAGATCCGTTCACCAATTGTTCGGTCGGCGTTGTGAGGTGTCTGATGGGTGTGGGGTATTGGGGTCCAAGCCGGGGAAGGCAGCTGCCACTTCAACCAGCCGGTACCGTCACGGTGTCGCCGCGTGAATGTCGGCGGGGCCGGCCGAGGTCGGCGTGGCGCGGGAGCCTGGTGATGCTGGTCGCCGTCGCCGTCACCTCCTGCGGAACCGATGACGGCCCGACAAAATCCACCGCGACCCGCGCGGCCGCATCGCCCAGCTCGGCATCGCCGACGCCGAAGAATGTCGGTCTGTGGCCGGACGACTATGTGCTCACCGCCGGGCCTGCCACCGATGGCCTCACCGAGTCGCCGGGCGATCCCTACGATGCCCAATATCGGCAAGGCAGACGACACCGCTATGGCGGAGTGCCTCAACCTGCGGGTCACGGCTTTCGCAAGTAATCCCGAGGCCGGAGCCACCGGAGCCAACTTCACCGGAACGGAAGGCGGGAGATCTATCGATTCGACCGCCGAAATCGTGTCGAAACAGCAGGTCAAGCGGGATCTGAAGAACCTGCAGAATACACGCTTCGTCGACTGCATGATCGAAATGTGGGACAGCGGGCCCGACCAGCCCGACGAAGACGGCGGCATTATCGAGGTGGCCTCCGGCAAGGCACTTTCCCCGCCAGCCGGTGCCGCCATCCGGCATCAGTTCCTCTGCCACTATGCGGCACCCACCTACATGGTGGATTACTATTACGAAATTCTGTACTTCGCAGAAGGCCAGGTGGAGGTGACCGTCGAGTACACGCACCCGGTGAACACCCCGGCGGAGAAGGATATCCGGCAGATCGCCGACCAGATCTCCGAGAAGCTGCGGAGCCAGCAGCCCCGCCCCATCATCGGTCGGCCATCGGTCAGCAGCCCCGAGCCCTCGACGGCGGCCCCCGTCGGCGTCTCTTCGCATCAGGCAGATCAGACCCCTGCCGCAGCGGCCTGACGACCTCTACACGGGGATCCGACCGAACAGGATCCATGCCTGCGAGTTCCAACCTCGGGTTTTCATCGGGGTGACCGTCACCGGATTTCCGCGGCTCGACGCTCCCGATTAGCCCATATCGGAAGACAAGGACTGGCCATCGGCCAAGGGCGAGGCCGAGCGGACGCGGTCGAGTCGATTCGGGTCGCTCAGGACCGGCGCCGGGCCGACCTCGACTCATGGGACGCCGTCAGCCGCTCGACCGACGTCGACGCGGCGCCCGTCTGACCGGCCGGCCGGCTGCTGCCCGATCAGCCCCGGCCCCCTGGGCGCCGGCTCGTCACGGCCAGCGAACGTCAATCAGTACGCTGATGCGCGCGCCGACATCCTGCCAGCGCCCTGATCCGGCAACTCAACGCGTGCGCGTCCGAAGGGGAGAGGCATGACCGAGGCGCCGCCGCGGTATGGACGGCTGTGCTCGCTGGTTTACCAGCTGGACAAACCGATCGGGACCTCGTTCGGGGACGTCGAGTTCTACCGGACCCTGCTGGCCGAGGTCGGCGGCGAGATCCTGGAACCGGCCGTGGGAACCGGCCGGATTCTGATTCCGCTGCTCCAGAGTGGGCTTCGGGTGCGCGGCTACGACACGTCCGCCCACATGCTCACGATCTGCCGCGACAACTGCGCCGCGCACGGCCTCGACCCCGTGCTGTTCGAGGCGGACATGGTCGCCTTCCGCGAGCCGGCCGCCTTCGACGCGGTCATCATTCCCGCGGGCTCGTTCGCCCTGGTGACCGGCCGGGAGCGGGCGCGCCAGGCGCTGCGGAACATCCGGGAAAGCCTCGTGCCGGGCGGACGGCTCATCGTCGACGTCGAGCCGATCAACCCACCCGCTCAGCCCGAGCCACTGGGCCATTGGTGGCACGGCGCGGATCTGATCACTCTCACCTGTCATCCCGGCCTGCCCACCGACCCCCGGTGCCAGACCAGCTGGTGCCGGTACGAGCTGTGGCGCGACGGCCGCCTGGCGCAGGCCGAGCTGGAGCCGTTCACCCTCCAGATCTGGGACCTCGACGAGTTCGACGACCTCCTCCAGGAGGCTGGCCTCACCACGGTTGCCGTGCATGCCGACTACAAGGTGGGCCGATCCCCCACCGCGGGCACCGAGGTCTGGACCTTCGAGGCCACCAACCGCGCAGGTCCATGACGGCTGGGATCACACCGCGGTGCGGTGACGGAACAGCCAGGACGCGCCGGCGAAGGAGACTACGAGGATGCCCAGGCAGTAGGCGATCGCGACCCACGCCTCGTGGCCGAGCGCCACGCCGGTCGAGGTCTGTCCCATCCACAGCCCGCGCATGGTCTCGATGATCGGCGTGAAGGGCTGGTGCTCCGCGAAGCCGCGGAGTGCGGTCGGCATTGTGCGGGCTGGGACGAAAGCCGTGCTGACATACGGGATGAACATCAGCACGAACGTGAACGAGTTCGCCGCCTCGGGCCCGCCAGCGAGCAGACCGACCGCGGCGGCCAGCCACGACAGCGTGAAGATGAAGAAGATGATCATTGCGACGGCCGCGAGCCATCTCAGCCCGGACGTGGTGGGGCGCCAGCCGCGAGGAGTTCCTCTTCGGCGTGGACCGGATCCTCGACGGCATCGCCGCTCTCATCGACCGAACCCACAGCGAAACCGGCTCCCGGTAAACGCGTCGGGCTGCGGCTGCCCTGTCAGGACGCCGGCAGTCAGGCGAGCGGAAGCCAGCCGCCGCCGTCCGGGAAGAACCGGTTGGCCAGGAGGTTCACATTGCCGAATCGGCCGGTGGGATTCGACATCGAGTACTGGATCCCGAAGACGACGGGGCCGTAGGAGGTCTCCAGCTTCCGGTAGCCACAGAAGAGCCCCACCACTCCGTCGCTGGAGCCAAAATTGGTTTCCAGCTTGAAACTTTCGGAGTAGGAGCTGGTGGAAATTCCGGTGGGATTGAAGCTGTTGGCGACTGAGCTGAAGAGGCCGGCCTCGGCGATTTGATTCACGTGCGGCCCCGAGACTCGGGTACCGTGGGAAATCGGACCGTAAATTGTCTGGAGGAAGGGAGCGGGCACCATGACGGTGCCGGAGGTGAATTTCGTGCACGACGTAACCGGAACGATGACAGCGGCGTTAGCCGTGGGGACAGAGCCGGCGATCAGCGTCACAAGTGCAACCGGAACGAGGAGAAGAGCTGCTCTGATTCTTGACCACATCGAGATCTCCGTAGTGTCGCGCGTTGGAATTGAGTCGTAACCGCCAAAAGGATCGAATGGTGTCGGTGACACGCCTGGCGGGCTCATCATCGACGAGAGCTCCGCCGGCATCCAGAAAACCGATTTCCGGTGGCCGGTTGCGGCCACCTGTTTGACTCGGCGAGCCTGCGCGGCCAGGCCACGGGGTGGGGCTGGCCCCCAGATCGGAACGGTGGCTGGCGGCAGTGTGGTTTCCCTGATCTCGCACCAGTCTGAAGCCATGTCGAACACGGACCACCGCCCGGACCGGCGCGCTGTCATCGGCGGCGCAGTCGCGGGCGTGACCTGGGCGGGCCTGACCCCGGTCTGGGCGTCAGCACACGAACTGGCCTCAGGGCCCATCAGCCAGTCCGCACTGAACGCGGTCGCTGCCCGCCTGGATCGCGACCTCATCGAGCTCCGCCGCGACATCCATCGCCACCCCGAGACCGCAGGGCAGGAACGTCGGACGTCCGAGCTGGTGGCGGGACGGCTGCGAGCGGCCGGGCTCGACGTCACCACGGGCGTCGGCGGCTACGGAGTCGTGGCCGTGCTGCACGGCTCCCGTCGGGGCCGGACGATCGCCTATCGGGCGGACATGGACGCGGTCCCGCCAGACGGGCAGATCAACGGCGGTGCGGTGGCGGCGCACCTGTGCGGGCACGACCTCCACATCGCGATCGGAGTCGGCGCCGCGCAGGTCCTCGCCCGGCTACGCGCCCAGCTCGCCGGCTCGGTGGTGTTCGTCTTCCAACCGGCCGAGGAGTCCCTCACCGGCGCGGCGGCGATGCTCGCTGACGGCGTGTTCAGCCAGGTCCGACCCGCGGAGATCCATGCCCTGCACTGCGGCCCGCTCCCGGTCGGCCGATTTCTCGTCACACCCGGCTACGGCCTGCCGGGCCAGGACCGCGGAACCGTCACGCTCGCCGGCGCCGACGCATCCACCCGGGCCGCGCGGCTCGCCGGCGAGATCGGCGCTATCGGCACGGTACCCCGCCCCGCCACCTCCGAGGACCTGGAGCGCCTTGTCACCGCCCTGCAGACCCCGTCCAGTCCGCTCTCGACGTTCGTCTTCATGCAGGCCCAGGCCGTCGGCGCTGTGGTCCGACTGTCCTACCGATGCTGGCCGCCGAACCGGTACACCGAGATCCGCGCGGACGTCGAACATCTCGCGCGGTCGGAAGGCGCAGCAGCCGACTTCCCTGCCACGCCGTTTCCCGCGCTGGTCTGCTCGGAGCGGGACGGCCACGCGATCGAGGGACACCTGCAGCGGGCGCTCGGTGGCGATCACGTGGCGGCGATCGAGGCCGCGATCCCGTACAGCGGTGAGGACTTCGCGCTTTTCCTCGACCGGTACCCCGGCACCTACACCTTTCTCGGCGTACGCGCGCCCGGCGCGGCCGTCGAGACCAGCTACCCGCATTTCGGCGCCTTCGATCCCGATGAGCGGGCAGTCGGCTACGGAGTTCGCGCGATGGCGGGCTGGCTGGCCGCCCGGGCCGGCGTCACAAGGTAGCGGCGCCGGAGTGGTCAGCTCGATGTAGATCACGGCAGAATCACTCATGGAGAGTCAGCGGCACCGTGCGGCGTGCGGTGCCAACGACCATGCGCGCACCGGGGCTCGGTCCGAGTCGGGTGGGACACGAACGACCGGACAGAGGAGAGCGTGAATCTCAGCCTCGGCGTCTTCGACATCTTCGCCTACTCCGTTCCCGGCTCGCTGTACCTGACGCTGCTGCTGTACGTCCTGGACCGGGCGTCGTGGATCGATCTCGGGCAGGTCGGCGACCTCAACTCCACCCTGCTGATCGCGGGCGGGATCATCGCCAGCTACCTGCTCGGCCATCTGACCTACGCCCCGCGCCGGTTCCTGGGGCGGCGGATGCCACGGTGGCTGGGCCAGGGGCGCGATGCTCGGCGGGAGTTCCTCGACCGCTTTCCCGGCGCCCGGTCGATGGCGTTCGTCCGGGTCGACCCGGCGCTCGTCTTCGCGGCCATCGAGGTCAAAGCACCCGACTCCGCGGTGGAAATAAGCCGGCTGCGAGCCAGCGGAATAGCGTTGCGCAACGCCGGGCTTGCCATGCTCCTGGCCACGGTCGTCGCCGCGGTCGAGCTGGTCGTAAGCCACGAGCGGGGTTTGGCGGCGTTCGGCGTGGCGGCCTTCCTCGCGGGATTCGTCGGCGCGACGCGGGCCGGGCATGAACTGTCCCACTGGGCTGCTCTCAAAACCCTCGAAGTGGCGTTCTGGCTGCCCGACATCGAAGCCGAGCTGGCCACGAGAACACCGCCGCCGCAACCAGCGCCCGCACCGCCCGCACCGCCCGCACCACCGGTACCGTCCGGAACGCCATAGCGCCTCCGGCCCGACACCTCCTGTCCGCGCCGGCCGGGCACCCGGCGCGGTGCGGCCGGGCTCCCGCTCAGGGCTGGGCGAGGCGGGTGACGAAGTCGGCCACGATCGCCAGCTCGGCGTCGTCGTAGCGGTCGAGCAGCTCCATCAGGCCGGCTCCCTTGGAACCGTAGAACGCGCCCATGTCCGTGGCGATCCGCTCCTCGACGCGGGACACGATGACCTTCCGCCGGTCCTCGACGGAGCGCTCCCGGCGGACGTAACCGGCGCGCTCGAGGCGGTCGAGCACTCCGGTGACCGTGCCGGTCCGCAGGCCGCTCAGGTCGGCCAACCGCCCTGGCGTCAGCGGTCCGTGCACGTCAAGGAGGGTCAGGAACTGCGTGTCGCTAGGGCCGAGCCCGATCTTCTCCGCCACCTCGTGGCTGTAGAGGACCGCCCCCGCGATCATGCGGACGACCGCGGCGAGGACGTCCGCCTCCATCCGGGCACGGCCATCGTCGTTCGACAAACTCTCTCGCCTCTCCTAGTATCTCGTTTTGCCGAGATACTTGCTCGACCGAGATACTCGGCCAACGACCACTACCTTCACCCTAGGGGGTCCACGATGGCAAACCTCCCCGCCGACGCGGTCGACGCGGTCGACGCGGTCGACGCACCGGTCCACGTCCAGGCGTTCGAGGCCATCGTGCACAAGCTTGGCCACTGGACCACCGCCCGGATCTTCGAGGTCCGCGCTCGCCGGGGCGGCGCCCTGCTCGACCTGCGCTCCCCCGGCATCCCGGCCGGCGATGTCGAGGTCCGGGTCGATCTGGACCGCTCGGTACTCAAGCTGCTGGTGCCCGATGACGCCATCGTCGACCAGTGGGGTCTGCGCTTCGACCATCGAGGCCGGGTCAAGGACGCCCATGGCCGCGGCGCGCTCGCCGGGCGGACGATCCGTCTCACCGGCCGGGTCGACCGGGGAGAGATCCGGGTCCGCCGGAGCGGGGCCGCCGTCCTGTCAGCGATCTTCACTCGCGAGTTCCTGGCCGATGCGCGGGCCTCGCGGCGAGCCGGGCACCAGCCGACGGTCGCCGATCCCGCCGCCAGCTTTTCGACCTCCGCCACCACCGCCACCGCTGCCACCAACACCAACCCGCGCCGGTAACTCAGGCCCGACCGATCCGGGAGACGACCTGATGAGGGACAGCCGACGAGAGAGGTTCGGCATGATGACCATGGAGGGCCCGATCGCGCGCTGGTATACGCGCCTGCGCGGGACCGGGCCCCAGCGCGAGGCCTACCGGAAGCAGGCCGCCGCACTCACCGACGGCCTGGCCGACGGTGCGGCCGTGCTGGAGCTCGCCCCCGGGCCCGGCTTCCTGGCCATCGAGATCGCGCGCCTGGGCCGGTACCCGGTGAGCGCGCTCGACATCAGCCGGACGTTCGTTGACATTGTCGCCGAGCAGGCCGCCGCGGCGGATGTCCGCGTCGACGTCCGGCACGGCGACGCGGCCGAGATGCCCTTCCCGGCGGACAGCTTCGACCTGATCGTCTGCCAGGCCGCGTTCAAGAACTTCACCCGCCCCGGGAAGGCGCTCGACGAGATCCACCGCGTCCTGCGCCCCGACGGCACGGCGGTCATCGAGGACATGAACCACCTGGCCACGGCGACCGACATCGACCGCGAGGTGGCCTCGATGCGCCTGAACCGGATCAACGGGGCCATGACGAGACGGACGCTGCACGGGCTACGGCGCCGCGCCTACTCACCGGACCGGTTCGAGGAGCTGGCCACGGACAGCGCGTTCGGCGGCGCGACGATCCGCGCCGAGGGCATCAGCCTCGAGGTTGTCCTGCGCAAGGCCGATGCCGGCCGATCGCTTCCGGCATAGCTCGGGTCCGGATCGCCGACGAGGCAGTCCGCACTTGCCTGACCATGAAGCGTCAGATTCCGATCTGCGGCTCCGCTGATGCCGGAGCGAAGGACCGCAGCGGGGGCGCGAGCGAACAGGTGACGCGATGGACGTCCACGCCGAGAGTCCGGTCGCGACGCAGGGTCACGCCGCTACGGGACCGGTACGAGCGCCCCACAGCTCCGCGATCCGTCCGTCGGCGACGCGGATGACTTCGATGAGTTCTCCGGTGTCGTTGGTCAGCCTGGAACGGATCACCGCACGGTCGTCCTCGGCGATCAGGTCAACAACCTCCGTGCGCAGGTCCGGTGCGGCTGTACGCATGGCGAGCCACCGTTCCTTGACCATGTCGGGCCCGCGGGACCGGAGCGGGTGACTGTAGAAGTCAGCGGCGAAGATCTCGTCGACCGCTGGTAGGTCGAGCGCGTTGAACGCCACATGCATGCGAAGCGCGAGGCCCCGACTCAGCTGGGTCTCCGTCGGCTCGGCGGGTGCGCGAACGGTCGCGTCGGTGAGCGCCCGGGCCAACGATTCGAGCTGGCCGAAGGCTCGGGCGAAGCCGATGTGGTCGCCGTAGTCACGGGATTCAACGATCCGCCCGTCACGGACCCGGACGACGAACACGCACGGCACGGCGAAATCGCCGCGGTCGGCCGACCCGGAGTAGGAGAACTCCGCTACCACCACCTCGGGATCCACCGTCCTGTGCACGACCATGTTCGTCGGCGCGAACGACCGAACGCCGGCTGCTCGCCCGGCCGACCCGGCGAAGTGCTGGCGCAGTTCGGCGCGAGTACGCAATGGTTGATCACCCAACGGTGCAAACGGATGCCGGACGTCCGTCCGCTCCCCGTACAGGCCGGCGAGCGCGTCAAGCAGGTGCTCCTGCTCGTCAGGCGCGAGATCGTCGGCTATCAGCCGACTCACGCCAGCGGCGACCCTACGAACGATGTCGGCCGGGTCAGGTGTCGGTAGCATCGGGCCTCCAAACGAAGTCGCCACTCCGCTACGCTAACGGAGTCTAGACTTCGTTAGCAAGCCCTGGTCCCGGCGGGAAGGAGGTGCGCAATGCGGAGGAACGCTGTCGCCAACCGCGAACGCATCCTGGCCGCCGCCGAAGCGGTGTTCGGCGAGCACGGCGCGGCCGGCTCCACCGAGGACGTCGCGCGCCGCGCCGAGGTCGGCATCGCGACCGTGTTCCGCCACTTTCCGACGAAGGCCGCGCTGGTGGAGGCAGCCCTGGTCCGCCACTTTGACCTGCTCAATGAGCGGGCATCCACCCTGGCCGGCCGAGCCGACGCCGGACAGGCGTTCCGAGACCTGCTGCGAACCATGGTCGAGGGCGGGTCGACGAAGTTGACCCTCGCGTCCCAGATGCCGGACGGACAGTTCCCGCCGAGCGTCCGCCAGACGGCGGACAAGCTACGCGCGACCGTCGAGGATCTCCTGGATCGCGCGGCGCGGTCAGGGGCGATCCGCCGGGACGTCGGGGCCGACGAGATCTATCTCCTGGTCCGAGGACTCGCCCAGGCATCCGCCACCACTCCGACGACACCGCAAACCATAAGCCGAGCGATCGATGTGGTGATCGCGGGGCTGAGCGCATAAGGGCCCGCGTCTTCGCTCGTCCGATCCGAGTCGCTCGAAACGGCGCGGTCATAGCCGGCATCCCGTCCGCCCGGTGCGTCGGCTCCCGCTGACGGGCGAAAGCCGCGGGTAGGGTGACGCCGTGGCGGATGCGGCGACCTTTCTGGGCCGGGACGAGTTGCTGCTGCCGTTCCGTCGCGGCTTCCGGTGGGCCTGGGCACGCCGCGGTGTGGATCTCACGGTCCGGATGGCCCAGACATCCGCCCTGGTCGTCGCCCCGCATCCCGATGACGAGACGCTCGGCTGCGGCGTGTCGATCCTGCGCAAGCGGGAGGCCGGCAGGCCGGTGCACATAGCCGTGGTGAGTGACGGCGCGGCCGCGCCTCGCTCGGGTATCAGCCCGGCGGAGCTCGCGGTGATCAGGCGGGAGGAGGCCCGCAAGGCCGGCGGCCGGCTCGGCGTCGACGCGAAGCAGCAGCACTTCCTGGATTTTCCCGACGGCGCAATCTCCGACCGGGTCGACGAGGTGAGCGCGCGGCTCGCCGAGCTGCTGGAGGCATGCCAGCCGGAGCAGATGCTCATCCCGGTCTCCTGCGAGGGGCACCCCGACCACAACGCCAGCGGCGCGGCCGCTCGCCGGGCCGCTGCCATGACCGGCTACACCGGTCAGGTTCTGGAGTACGGGGTGTGGCTGTGGACCCACTGGCCCTGGACACGGGGGTACGGCACCGAGGGCTGGTCACCGCGGCGGGTGTTCGGCGACCCCGTTCACCGGGTTCGCGAGGTCAGGCCCCTGCTGGTCGACGCTCGCGGCTACCGGGAGCGCCAGCTCGCCGCGCTCGCCGAGCACGTCAGCCAGACGACGCCGGACAAGGCAGGCAACGCCCCTACGTTGCCTGCCTCCCTGCTCGCGGCGACCACCCGCTCCCCCGTCGAGATCTACCTGGAAGTCGGCGCCCTCGACCATCTGGCCTGACACGCCGGAGGCTCAGCGCGGGCGGCGGGCCGTTCACATCTCCAGGGTGAGCGGACTCATCGCGGACTCATCGCGGGCTTATCGCGGGCTTGTTCCGCGGCGGGTCTCGAAACGGGAGATGGCCTGGCGATAGACCCGCTCGCGGCGCATCGCGACGGCTCGCGGCTCGAAGTCGGCCACCGCCGCGCGGCCGCGGGCACCTACCGTCACGGCGAGTCCCGGATCGACGAGCAGCGGACGCAACGCGGCGGCCAGTGCCTCGGGGTCGTCCGGCGGCACGACCACGCCCGCGCCGTGACGTTCCAGATAGGGGGCGATCCCGGTCCGGGCGGTGGCGACGACCGGGCGACCGCTGGCGTCGGCCCACGCCACGACGGCCCGGTCAACGCGATCGGCGACCCGACCCTTCCAGGACAGCTCCTCGCCCGACAACCGGGGCGGCAGCATCGTCGGGCAGTGCAGGTGGATCACCGGCGGATAGGTGTGACCCAGGATGCGGATCAGCCCGCGACTGTCGCCGTCCTGAGTCTCGATGACGTCGGGCCGCAGGCCCAGCCGGCGCAGCCAGAACGCATAGGACGCGGCGAGGCTCGCGCGCAGGCTCAGCGAGTCCCGAGAGTGGTGACGGCCCGCGATCACCCGACCGTAGCGGCCCAGCATGCGCGTGGCGGGAACGCGCAGCAGCGGACGGCGATGAACCCGCACCCCGTCGTGAATCTCGTCCACGATCCGGCGTCCCTGTGCGCACAGAACATGCACCTCGTGGCCGAGCGCGGTAAGCACCCCCGCTATTACAGCGGTGTAGATGCCGGCGCCGTCCCATACAACTGGCGGGTACTGTTCACACAGAAACAAGATCTTCAGACCATCGCCGGTCACGGGCTCCGTCACCGTCACCACCCCCAATACACGTCAGAATTCCGTGTATATCAGCCGGTTTTCGGCGAGTAGGACAACAGTGCCAGTACTCTTACGAAAGAGTAGAGTCGAAAAGCGCGTTTCCGTATCCGCACAAACCCGCCGGGTAGCCATCCGCTCGCGATTTCCATGAAAAAATGATCATCTGGCGGGCCGCCGGACGCCTTCGCGACCCGGAATAGCAATCCGCCCGGACGTCGTGGATCGCTGGCCGCAGGATCACGCGTCTGGGCGATCAGGTTCGAACCGACCTGTGGCACGCCGGGAAGTTCGGCCGGACGTGCCGATGTACGCGGCTCTCACCCGCGTAGAGGCTGACGCGAGCCAGGTCACCGTCGATCACGTCATCACGGTCGCTCTGGACGGCACCGCTGCGTTCCGGTGATTCGATGACCCTGCTTCACTAACCATGAGGCGCGTCCACGGGCCCGCCAGACGTAGCACTCAGACCGACCAGTACCTGGAAGCACGGCCGAAGCAGGTTGACGATCTCATCGGGAGACGCATCGGCAAGCACGCTCGTGCGCAGCAGATAGCGCTCCGCGACCACCCCGTGAATGATCGCGGAGATGAGACCGGCTCGGAGTTCGGCGTCGCCGACAGGGATTGCCGTCTTTATCTGATCCACTCGTCGCCGGCCCGCGGCGCGGAAGCCCTCTGCCGCCTCGGAATGGGTGAGTATCGAGCGCAGCACCGCCAGTGAAGCCACCGGCTCGGCCTCCAGTCGCTTGCCCAGCGACGCCAGGAGGGCCTCGGCAACCTCCGACGGTGCGCCATCCGGCAGGTCGTCGGGAGGGAGCTTCGCCGCCCGCGTGAACAGCCCGTCCTTCGAGTGGAAATAGTGCATGACCAGGCCGGCGTCGACGTTCGCGCGGGCCGCCACCGCTCGGATGGTGGTGCGGTCGTAGCCGTGTTCCGCGAACAGCTCGCGGGCCGCGGACAGGATGCGCCCTTCGGTCTGCTGACGCTGCTCCGCCCTGGTGCGACGGGGGGTGGCACGCGAGTCGGAGTCAGTCACCGAACGCATTCTACGACCGTTGACCCAGCACCCAACTCATTCTACAGTCGTTCAATCAACGAGCGTTGAACGAAGGAGGCGACGGTGACCGCAACCCCTCGCGAGGTCGTCGAACAGGCACTTCGGGCCGGATGTGCCATGAACATCGAGGCCCTCCTCGCCCTCATGGCGCCGGATGGACACATCGAGTGGCCCTACCATCCGACGGGCGCACCCGCCCGCCTCAACGGACGAGACGAGATCCGGGCCTACGTGGCTTCGGCGGCCAAGGCGCCGATCCGGTGGGATGACTTCGTCGGCCTGGTGATGCACGAGACCGCCGACCCCGAGGTCGTCATCGTCGAGTACGAGGCAAACGGCACGGTCACGACGACCGGCGCTACGTACCGGCAGCGCATCATCGCCGTCTTCCGAGTCAGAAACGGCCAGATTGTTTCGTACCGTGATTATCTCAACCCTCTCGCCCTGGCCGAGGCACAAGCGCACACAACAGAACGCGGGTGATCGACTGGCTCGCCGAGAACGGCGAGAGTGCCGTCGACCACAGACGCGGGCAGCTTCGGATGGATGACGTGACCGTTCCAGGTGATGCGCTCATCCCGCCCTGCTGAGGTGCGCCTGGAACCACTCGCTGGCCATGCGATCGACGACCCTGGCGAGCGGAGTCTGCGGCGCCGGTTCCAGGCCCGGGCGTTCGGCGAGCGGATGCTCCAGACCGGCGACTGTGCGCAGCCTGACCCGGTCGGCATCCGGATAAGCGGCCTGGAGCGCCACCACCATATCGAGGGCGTCGGCACGGCTTGCCGGGTAGTCGAGTTCACCGCTGACCACGAGTACTGCCGGCTGTGGATTCCGGCCGCTGATGAACGATGCGTGCGTCACGAAGTCAAGACGCGCGGCAGCCGCCTGCTCCTGCTCGTTCCAAGAACAGGATCTGCCGATCGAGGAGGTGAAGACGTCCACCGCCGTCCGAGCGCGGACTGCGGGATTTATCAGCACCGCCGCCGAGACCTGGACCGGCAGGCGGGCAAGAACGTTCAGGGCGACGGTACCGCCGAGTGAGGCGCCCACGATACCGATCGGCCCGCCGCACAGCGGAAGCTGCGCACGCAACGCGTCGAGTGCCGCCGGAAACTCGTCGGTGGCCTGCCGGACCACCGGGTCGACATATCCCAGCATCGGGTCGGCCACCGCGGCCTCGTATGCCCCGTCCACCGGGCGCCGGCCCACCAGCGGCATTCCGAAATGCACCCGCCAGGCGGGCACATCCGTGAGCGGAAGTGCCGCGGCGAACGCGGCGTCCGAGCGTGGCGCGTCCATCATGTGCCAGGTCGCCAGCAACGGAGCCGGTTCGTCAGCGCCTCCGGCAGGAGGCAGTGCCGTGAACGGCACGCCAGCCGCCCAGCCGGTGACAGTCGCGCCGTCCTTCGTGCTGTCCTTCCCAGTCATGGAGGCGAACCTAGGTTGTCGGCGAGGCCGTCGGGAGCAGCCTCTGCCGGCAGCAGAGGCTGTCTGCTGGCAGCAGAGCCTCCCGACGGGCCGATCCGCCCTGGCGTCGACGCCCCGCCCCGCTGCCCGGCGGCGGCGCGGGCGTAGCGGCGGGCCAACATGGCGAAGGCGTCCGCGAGCTCGGGCGGCCCGAGGACCTCGATGTCGGCGTCGAACCGGCCGACGGTGGCGGCGAGGCTGGGCCACGACCAGGAGCCGGCGACGAGCCGGCAGCGGTTCGGGCCGAGCTCCTCGACGATCCCGTCCCGGGAGAACTGGGACACGAAGGCGGCGGGCAGATCGACGATCATCTCGCCGCGGCACGGCCAGCGGTCCGGACCGGCGGAGCCGGAGCCCTGGAAGCGCTGGGCGACGAAGGCGGCCACGTCCACGCCGGGCAGCTGGCGGGGGTGAACCGCGGGCCGGCCGGGGGACGCGGGGTGATCCGGTCGGCGCGGAACGTGCGCCAGTCGGCGCGGTCCAGGTCCCAGGCGACGAGATACCAGCGTCCGCCCCAGGTGACGAGGTGATGGGGCTGCACCCGACGCGGCGGGGGGACGTCGGCGGGCGCGGACCGCGACGGGACGGCGTAGTCGAAGCGCAGCTCCTCCCGGGCATGGACGGCGGCCCCGAGCGTCACCAGTACGGCCGGCTCGACCCGCGGGTTGGACGGTCCGCCGCGGCGTTCGACCGCGATGACCCGCAGCGCGTCGACCTGATGGCGCAGCCGCGCCGGCAGGACCTGCCGGACGGTGCTCAGGGCGCGGGCCGCCGCCTCCCCGATGCCGGCACCGGACGTGACGGCGAGCTGGAGCGCGACGGCCAGGGCGACGGCCTGCTCGTCGTCGAACAGCAGCGGCGGCAGCTCCGCCCCGGCATCGAGCCGGTATCCGCCGTCGGGGCCCTTGGTGGCCCGGATCGGATAGCCCAGCTCACGGAGGCGGTCGACGTCGCGGCGAACCGTGCGCGGGCTGACCTCGAGCCGCGCGGCGAGCAGTGCCCCCGGCCAGTCCCGGCGTGCCTGCAGCAGCGAGAGCAGGGCGAGCAGGCGCGCTGACGTCGTCGGCATGCCCAAGAGATTGCCCGAAGAAGAGGCCAGAACCTGACCGCTTCCCGGACGACCGTGGTGGTCACAGCCGACAACGGCAACGACCTGGAAGGGGCCGATCACGATGACCACCACGACCACGACCACGCACCCGGTAGCCCTCGACGCGGAGCGGGCCGACCTGCTCGCCGAGCTCGCCGTGGCCCGAGCCAGCCTGATCAACACCACCTGCGGCCTCAGTGACGAGCAGGCCGGCGAACGCCCGACGGCCAGCGCCCTGTGCCTGGGCGGGCTGATCAAGCATGTCGCCGCCGCAGAGGAAGGCTGGATGCGCTTCGTCCTCGAGGGGCCCTCGGCGATGGACTACGCGCTCCCCGACGGCGTCACCTGGGAGGACTTCATGACCGGCACCGCGCGTGAGTATCCGGCCTGGGCAATCGAGCGCCAGAACGTGTTCCAGATGCAGCCGGGTGACACGATCGCCGGGATCGTCGCTCGCTACCGCGAGGTCGCCGCCCGGACCGACGAGATCGTCGCGACCATCCCCGACCTGTCGGCGACGCAGCCGCTGCCGGAGGCGCCGTGGCACGAGCCGGGCGGCCGGCACAGCGTGCGCCGGGTACTGATCCACATCATCGCCGAGACCACCCAGCACGCCGGCCACGCCGACATCCTCCGCGAGACGATCGACGGCCAGACCACAACCTGAACGGGAACGGCGGAAGCCGGAACCACCAGCGACAGGAAAAGCACGCGACCTCGGGCGCCCACTTCGCCCGACCTGGGTCCATTTATGCCAGAAAGAAGAAAAACGCGTCCGCACATTGTCAGGAAAGAGACACAGTCGGGTCCAGAACCTGTACTGGTTCCACTCGTCGCTCGGCAGGCAGACTGATCCCAAGCCGAAGATTTCTCATCGGAGCGTAAAACGGTGAAGAATTCGACAGCCTTCCGGTCAACCTGCAGTGAAAGGTGAGCGACGATGGACTACAAGGCGATCAGTGGCGCGGTTCCGGCACAGCTCGGTAACTCCGTGACATTCAACGTCGGGCTGCCGTACATCCCGAAGCGGGGAGGCGGCATGCTTTTCTACATGGTCGACACGCGGAAGGGCAACCACGTCTACCGAATTCTGGTCAACGGCAACGAGCAGTGCAAGATCGCCCTGCCGGACGGCAACAACTTCGCGACACTGCACACCGAGGTCGGCCATCTCGGAACGGTCAACGTGATCAGCTTCGAGTCGGACACCCCGGACGCCGCCCCCGTCGACATCCTGAATGTCACCCTGTTCTACGGCGCCTGAGCCGTCCCGGCTGCCGCGCTCCGCGCTGGTCCCGCCCGGGAGCCCACCGGCGAACGGCCGGCCGGACGCCGTCCCGTGACGGCGTCCGGCCGCCAGGTTGACGTAGGCGGCGCCGGTGCCGTTCTTCCGCACCAGGCCCTCAGGCCCCAGGCCGAGCGCGGGTGTCACATGCCGGCAGTGAGGAGCGCACGGCCAGCGGGACGCATCCGCCGCCTGGCAAAGCGCCGCACCTTGAGATGGCGGCCGTCGCTCCATCAGTCAGGAGACGTACACACGTACCTCGTCAGATCGTGGCACGCGCCGGGTATCGGGCTATCCGGTCGCGGACGACCGTCGCGGCCGCCAGGTAGCGCGGATCGGGGCGCAGCGCATGTTCGCGCAGGCAGGCCTCGGTGAACTTCAGCACGTGCTCGTCGCCGTGCTCGACGGCCTGGTGGATCAGCTCCTCGTGCCCGGGAACGTCGACGGCGGACGCCCGCGCGTGAGCCTCGCCTTCCCCGCGGTCGTCACCGGTGAACACCATCAGCAGCGCGGCCTCGGTCTGCCACATGGTGGCGACGGAGGGCTCGTGCAGCTCCGCCGGCAGATACGGCAGGACGAGCCGCATGGCCGCCGGGGCGGTGACGGCGTGGATCAGGGGCACCGGCGACAGGCCGGTGTGGACGAGGCACAGGCCCGCGAACTGGGCGGTCAGGTCGCTGAGCAGCGCCTGGGCCTGCTCGGCGCGCAGCGCGGTGAGGGCATCGTGGTAGCCGGGCTGCCCGTCGAGCCGGCGCAGGCGCCGTTGTAGGAGCTCGCCCGCCGACAGGCCCGGGTCGATCGGCGCCCGGGGCACCGTGGCCACGGCGGCGGCCACGGCGAGGCGTCCGTCGAGCCGGGGGCTGCCGGGCAGCGGGGTGAAGCGGGCGGCCCAGTAGGCGAGCCCGCGGGCCAGTTCGGTCAGCTGCTGCGGGCCCGGCGTGCCCTCGGCGGCGGCAACGCCCCGGACGGCGTGCGCGGTGCGGATGAGCCCGTGGGTCAGCCGGGACAGCAGGCCGGGCAGCAGCCGTGGCCACCAGCGGACCAGCACGTCCCGCCAGGGCTGCTCCGCCAGCTCCCGTTCGAACATGTACTCCCAGTCCCCGGCCCGCTCGATGGCGCCGAGCGCGGGCCGCCAGGACGACTCGTCGGCCGGATCCAGATCATCGCGGCGCGCCGACC
Organism: Parafrankia sp. EUN1f; assembly: GCF_000177675.1. Lineage (GTDB taxonomy): Bacteria > Actinomycetota > Actinomycetes > Frankiales > Frankiaceae > Parafrankia. Next base: position 8,604 of record NZ_ADGX01000020.1, on the reverse strand, counting down.
GCTCGTGGTGGGGCATGAGGTCGCGGTAGGCCCGCACCCAGCCCGGGACCGCGTCCCCGTGGCCGAGGACGGCCAGCACCTCGGCCCCCATCGGCCCGTGGTTGGCCAGATCGGCCTTGCCGGCACGCTCGTAGCCAAGATCGTCGAGGCGGTCGAGGGCGTCTGCCATCACGTCGCCATAGCTCGCCGAAACCATGTGTTCACGCCCCCACGCGGACGGCTCCCACCTGGGGGCGTCGTCCTGTCATATGTCGGATCGCCGAACGGTTTGGATTCCCAAAGCTTCTACCATCGTAGCGTGCGACCCGATCGAGGAGCCCATGACGGCACGCAGGTGCCGACGGCAGATCCGCCGCGGCCGTGGACGGCGCAGGAGCGAGACGTGCTCCTGCATGTGCCGCTGCTGGCGGCCTACTTCCAGCGCGCCCGCGGGGAGATGCCGCCGCAGCTGCGGCGCACCTTCGACACGCACCGGCTGACCGCCCGGCACGGCGCGGTCCTGCCCCAGCTGGTCGGTGGCCAGCAGTTCAGCATCACCGAGCTGGCTGCCCGGCTGGGCGTGTCACTGTCCACCGCGAGTGAGCTCGTCGGCAGCCTGGGCGAGGCCGGCCTGGTCGAGCGCGCGGAGGACCCGGCCAACCGGCGCCGCACGCTGGTCTCGCTGCGGGAGGAGTACCGGCCCGCGGTCGAGGCCTTCCTCGCCCTCCGCTCGGCGCCGCTACTGCGCGCCCTGGCCACGCTGTCCGACGACGAACGGGCGGGCTTCCGCGCCGGCCTCGCCGCCTGGAGCCGGGAGGCCCAACCCTGACCCAGCGTCAAGCGAGGGGGATATCGTGATCGTCATTTTGGCGTCACTAAGACGTGATTTTGACGTTAGAATGACGTCATGAGCGAGGCCGAGGCGATCACCACCAACCTCACCATCCGGGCCCTGCCAGCTCATGTACGTGTCACTCTGACCGCACGAGCCAAAGCGCGCCGACAGTCGCTGAACGCCTACCTGCTCGACGTACTCAGCCGCGAGGCGACCACCCCGACCATGGACGAGGTGCTCGCCGACATCGACAGCGCTCGTGTCACCACAGGGCTCACCACGGACGACGCGGTCGCCGCCGTGCGCACGGTCCGCGATACGGAAGAGGCACGGTGGGACTGATCGTCGTTGACGCCTCCGTGATCGTCGATCTGCTCGCCGGGGACGACAGCCCTCGACGCAAGGCCGCGAGAGATCGGCTGACCGGCGGCGATGTCTTCTACGCCCCGGCCCACCTGGACGTCGAGGTCATCTCGGCGCTCCGCGGCCTGGCCAGGCGCACGAGCCGTCTCGCCGAGCACACCCCGAGTCTCATCGCCAGCCTGATCCGGCTACCGATCCGTCGCGAACGGCTCAACGGGCCGACCGCCCAACGCGTCTGGGAACTTCGACAGACCATGACCGCCTACGACGCCGGTTATGTCGCACTCGCTGAACAGATCGACGCCGCCCTTCTCACGTGCGATGCCAAGTACGCCGCCACGGCTGGCCCCCGCTGCGCCATCGAACTGATCACATAGGTCGTCATCTCAGGCGCGATCAGGTGATGTGATGACGCCCGACATCCACGGGCCCCGACACAACAGACCAGACGTCGACCCGCCTGCCGATCGCGGGATTGTCGATCCGCCGGGCTACTCGCATTCCAAGCTTGACGGCAACCCGCTGCGAACGAACGTTCTCCGGATGGATGATCGAGATCATCTCCGGCAGTCCGAGACGCCGGAATGCATCGTCACGGGCTGCCACAGCAGCCTCGGTGGCCAGCCCCTGCCCCCACGCCGACCGCTTCAGCCGCCAGCCCAGTTCGGGGTCCGGGCCCGCCTCCGCAAGAAAGGGCGGGACGTGCGCCAAGCCGGCGAAACCCAGGAACTCCCCCAGACGGTCAGGCTCGCGTGATTCCAGCACCCACGGCCCGTATCCGTGATCCTTGACTATTGCACTTCGCTCGACCGGCGCACCCGGACGTGAAGGTGGTGGCCGCGGGGCCACCACCTTCCCGACGGCCGACGCGGTTGCGTTGCCTCGTGGTCAGTCGCCGCGCGGCCTGCTGAACTCCTCGATCAGCACGGGATACTGCTCCTTACCGTGCCCGGCGGCGATCGAGCGGTCGGCTATCGCCTTGATCAGCCTGGGTAGTTCGGTGTTGACCCCCACCGCCTCGCTCTCCTCGACCAGATGCGCCATCGCCCGCGCGTCAGTCTCCAGGGCCGACGCCTCGGCCGGGAAGGCGCCTGCGTCGATCTGCTCGGCGTATCCGGGCAGCCATTCGGCCACACCGGCGGACTGCTGGAGGCAGGCCGCCGCGCGAACGGCTACCGCGAATACGACGAGGACGCCGTGCTGCGGGTGAGCCAGATCCGGCACCTGCTCGATGCCGGCCTTTCTTCCGACGACATCGCCTACCTGCTGCCCTGTGCGGTCGGAGAGGCCCCTGAGCTGCCGGGATGTCCCGAGCTGCTCGACGCGATGCGGTCGCGGCTGCGGCGTCTGAACGATCGGATGGACAGGCTCGCCCGGTCCCGGGCCGCGCTCGTCAACTACATCGATGCGGCCGAACGCACGGGGAGCGAGGGCTATCCGACTTTCACCGATGCCTGCCAGGTACCCACCCCGGCGTAGTCAGGTCCCCACGCGACCCATACGTCGACAACAGCACACGCATTTCTCGCCCCCTGCCTCCGCTAGCCATGCTTTCCCCCTCGGCCGGCGATTGTGCCGCCCGCTCCCCGCCCGCCGTCGGAGGACAGGCCGCTAGAGGCTGTGGGCGGCGATGTCGCCCTGGGTGGTGGTCGCGTGGATGCTCAGGTCGGCAGCGCCGGCGGTGTTCTGGAGCGAGTTGCGGATCCGGCCGAGGGCGGTGCCGGCGTCCAGGCAGGCTGAAACGCCACGGGCGGCGCCGACCGACACGTCGCCGGCCTGGGTGCGCAGAACGACCGTGCCGCGCACGGCCTCCGTGACGCGGATGTCGCCCTTTCCGGTGCTGATCTCAGCGGGGCCACCCAGGCGACCGACCGAGACGTCGCCCGCGGCGGTGGTGACCCGGATGCTCGCGACCTCGTCAATCCTGATCGCGCCGTGCGAGCCGTCGAACGCGACGTCGCCGAGCCGTCCGACGCCCCGGAACTCCGCGCTGGCCGCCTTCGCCTCGACGCGGGAACCGGCGGGCAGCTGGATCGTCACCTCGACCGAGCCGGGGCTCGCGAGGGCATGCTTCCTCGCGGAGGACACGATCCGCAGGACGCCGTCGACGTATTCGACCTCGGTCTGTTCCGCCGCCTTCACGTCGCGGCCCTTCGAGGCATCAGCCGGCCGGACCTCGACCGTGGTGTCGGCCCGGTCGGCGGCGATGAGCTGCAGGCGCCCTGCGGGGACGTCGAGGACGGCTGAAATCGGGGCGGGGGTGTCGAAGCTCTGCATCGCGCTCTCCTGGTTCAGATCGTTTCCGACAAACGGAAAGCTACGTTGCGTTCGAAAAACTTGCAACCATCTCGTTGCGTTGAAACATGCATCTGCGCAGTTCAGAGCACCGAAACCGTTGCAACGAGGATCGAATTAATGCAACAGCGATCCCATCGATCGTTGCAATGGAATGAGGATGAACGCTACCCTGAAGGCCTCGACGAGCGAGCGGGAGGTCGCGATGCCGGGAGGCAGACTCACCCAGCAGGAACGCCAGCAGATCGCGCTGGGGCTGGCCGAAAACCTCGCCTACGCCGAGATCGGCCGGCGCCTCGACCGTCCGACCTCGACGATCACGCGTGAGGTGATGCGCAACGGCGGTCCCACCGCCTACCGCGCCGACCTCGCCCATCGCGCCACCGAACGCCGCGCCCACCGGCGCCGGCAGGCCGCTCCCCCACTGCCGCGAACGCTCCCCCCGGTGCACGGGCGCGACGCCGAGGCCGTGCGCGAGTACGAGGAGATGTTCACGGCCCTCCTCATGCAGTCCGGCCTACCCAGGATGACGTCCCGGGTGCTGACCTGCCTTCTGACCACCGACGCGGCCGGCCTCACCGCGGCCGAGCTCGTCCGACGTCTCCAGGTCAGCCCGGCGTCCATCTCCAAGGCGATCGCGTTCCTCGAAGGCCAGGACCTCGTCCGCCGGGAACGCGACGAACGCCGCCGCGAGCGCTACGCCGTCGACGACGAGCTCTGGTACCAGTCGGCGATCGCCAGCGCCCGGTCCAACGCCCAGCTCGCCGAGACAGCACGCCGGGGGGTCGGCGTCCTCGGCCCCGACACCCCGGCCGCCGCCCGCCTCGAGAACATCGCCCGCTTCCTCGACTTCGTCGGCGAGAGCATCGTCCGCGCCGCCGAGCAGGCCCGCGCGGTCCTCACCTCGAAGGCGGAAACAACCTCAGAATCCTGACCACGCCCGAACAAGGTCAGGTCTGGCGGCTGTCGTACTGCTGCTGGCTGCGCCCGATGTCCGCGTCGTGCTCGACGGCCCACTCCGCCAGTGCCCCGGCCGGCTCGATCAGTGTGCGGCCCATCGGGGTGAGCTCGTACTCCACCCGTGGTGGGACCTCCGGATAACTGGTGCGGGAAACGAGGCCGTCACGCGCAGCGTGTTCCTCGAAAAATCGGTCGCGCTGAATGGCACGCACCAGCTACATTGCGCCGATGCCAGGCCCGGGTGACGTGAAGTGACCGACGTGGGCGCCGCCGCACAACAACCACGGCAGCCGGGCCAGGCCACCTTCGACACCGGCCGGGAACATAACGGAGTATCGCGACTGCTGCGCAGAAACCGCCCGCTGCGTGGATTGTTCGCGGCGCGGTGCGTCTCCAGCACCGGTGATTCCCTGAGCCTGGTCGCGCTGATGCTCCACGTCGCGGACACGACCGGGCAGGGGCTGGCGATCGCACTGCTCCTGCTCGCCGGGGACTTCGCACCATCCCTGCTCGGCACGTTCGCGGGCGCCATCAGCGACCGTTTCGACCGCAGACGCGTCATGATCTTCTGCGAGGTCGGCCAGGCGGTCACCATGCTCGTGATCGCGCTGTGGCTGCCCGCACTACCGATCCTGCTGGCGCTGGTCGCGGCGCGCGCGGTCACCGGGCAGGTGTTCATGCCCGCCTCCCGAGCAGCGGTTCCCGCGTTGGTGACCGACCGGGACCTGCCAGTCGCGAACTCCGCAATCGGGTTCGGCACCAATGCCGCGGAGGTCGCCGGTCCGCTGGCCGCCGCAGCACTGCTGCCGCTGGTCAGTACACGCGGCGTGCTGCTGGTCGATGCCGCCACCTTCCTGCTGTCCGCACTGTTCCTGCTGCGCCTGAAGCCCCTCCCCGGGCAGTCGGTGACGGGCGACGAACCGGGCGGGCTGTTTGGCCAGGTCCGTCTGGGGATCGGCTACCTGCTGGCCAACCGGGCACTTCTTATGATCTTCATCGGCTTCGGGGCGACGGTCACCTTCAACGGCATCGACGATGTCGCGCTGATCCTCTTCGCGACCGAGACACCGGGCACCGGCGACGGGGCGGTGGGCCTGCTGCTCGCAGCGGTCGGGATCGGGTTGGTCGTGGGCTACGCCCTGCTCGCCCGGGCAGGCAGATCGGGTTCGATGCCCCTGCTGCTCGTCGGCGGTTTCTTCGTCAGCAGCGCCGGCAACTTCCTCACCGGTCTCGCCTGGGCGGTCGGCGCGGCCTTCGCCGTTCAGGCAGTGCGCGGCCTGGGTATCGCGGCGATGGACGTCGCCGCCAACACCCTGCTCCAGCGCCTCGTCCCGGCCGGCCTGCTCGGACGGGTCTTCGGCAGCTTCTACGGTGCCATCGGGGTCGCCGCCGCGACCTCATACCTGGCCGGCGGCCTCCTGCTCGACGCGACCAGCCCACGGACAACCTTTCTGCTGGCCGGCGGTGCCGGGATGCTGACAGCGCTGCTGGTCGCGCTCGGCCTGTCGACCACCGGGAAAGCCACCTGACGTCAGCACCCTGCGTGCCTGTGAACGTGCCGCGGTCGAGCAGATTCAGGCCAACATTTGAGCCCGGCATCACGTCGTCACAGCAGTGCCGCGGCCAGCGCTCGCCACTGCTTCCGGGCGGGCCGTCCGGTACGGCTGCGCACGTCGGTGTCGGCCGAGATGACCTGGACGGCCACGTGGTCCGCGCCGGCGGCGTGGTGTTCGGCGACCCGCCTGGCGATCTGCTCGACCGTTCCCCAGGCGAACAGGGCGTCGATGAGCCGGTCGCTGCCGTTGCCGACGAGGTCGTCGTCGGTGAATCCCATCATCTGCAGGTTGCGCACATAGTTGGGCAGGGTGAGGTAGTAGCCGAGGTTACGGCGGGCGAGCGCTCGGGCCTCGGCGGGGTCGGTCTCCAGAATCACCTTCTGCTCGGGGGCAAGCAGCGGCTCCTGGCCCAGCGTTTCGCGGGCGAACCGGGTGTACTCGGGAGTGACCAGGTAGGGATGGGCTCCCGCGGAGCGGTGCTCCGCCAGGGCCAGCGCCTTCGGCCGCAGCGCGGCGAGGACACGGGATGCCACAGGAACCGGTTCCGGCGCGGCGTCAAGACCGTCGAGGAAGGCGGCCAGGTACCGGAGCGGTTGTGTGTAGGTCTTCCCGAACGCCCCCGCGGTGGAGGCGTGGCCGGCGCCGAGCCCGAGCAGGAAGCGGCCTGGATGTGCCGCGGCGATCCGGTGGAATCTCGCCGCCAGCTCGGCCGCGTCGGTGGACCACACGTTGACGATGCCGGTGGCCACGACCATTCGACCGGTCGCCGCGAGCAACTCGGCGGGCAGGCGCAGCTCAGGGGCGGAGGAACCGAGCCACAGGGCCCCGAATCCCAGTTCGTCGAGCTCTTCGACCGCCTCACGGGCATCCGGCGCGTTCCAGGCGAAGTACGGAGTCCAGATACCCACCCGTCCCACTGACACCGTCACGGGAGTCCTCCCTCGCACGTAGGCAACGTTCACTCGACCCATCGGTGTTCGACCACCGTCGAACACCGATGGGTGTACGATAGCGATCGAACAGTCTGGATGTCGAGGAAGGCGAGCACCGAGAACGATGACCGCGCGGGCGCGACGCACCGTTGGCCTGCGGCACACCGATCCGAGCGATGTGAGCCTGCAGGAGGCGCTGGAGGCGCTGGCCGACCCGGTCCGCCGATCGATCCTTCGGGTGCTGGCGGGCGAGCCGGATTTCGCCCGCGCCTGCGGCGCCTTCGACCTGCCCGTGTCGAAGGCGACCGCCAGCCACCATTTCTCCGTCCTGCGTGCCTCCGGGCTGCTCGAACAGATCGATCAGGGGCCACGCCGCCTCAACCGGCTGCGCCGCGCCGAGTTCGACGCCCGTTTCCCAGGCCTGCTCGCGCTGGTTCTCACCGAGGATGAGCCGACGAAGACGGCGAGCTGAGCCCTCACACATCAGCCCACGGCCGCCGAGCACGGATGCCGCGTGCCGCCCGTCGGACGCGCCGAGATCCCGTGGTCGCCGTATCGTTGGATCACAGTCCTGGCTCGCGGCGTGTGCCGGTCGCGCGCAGCCCCAAGGAGGTGCGAGTCATGGCGACGAGCGAGGCGATGCGAGCCGCCCTCGGGTTCACCTGGGATCGGTCCACGGTGCCCAGGGATGTTCCACGGTTCTCGGTCGAGCGAGCCCTCTGGCGGTTTCACCGGTCGCTATCGGAGTACGTGTGGGACGCCGCGGTACTCGAGGGCAACCCGTTCACCTACCCGGAGGTCCAGACGCTCCTGCACGGGATCACCGTCGGTGGACGGAAGATCAGCGACGAACGTCAGATCCTGAACCTCGCCGAGGCGGCGAACGAACTCGCCCGGCTCGTCAAGGCGCACGAGTTCCAGCTGTCCAAGGAGATCTCCGACCGACTCCAGCTTCTCCTCGCCCGGGACGAGGCGCTGGAGTCGGGTCATTTCCGCGGAGAAGGCAGGGAGACACTCACCCCCGGTGTCAGCCTCGGACAGCATGGACGCTACCTGCCACCGGCCACCGAACGCGGAGGCGAAAACCTGCGCCGCATCTTCGCGCAGGGGACAGAATTTCTTTCGAGCGAGATCGACGACGAGTTCGAGCGGGCGATCGCCTATTTTCTCCTCGGCTCGCTGCAGCAGTTCTACTACGACGGCAACAAGCGCACCGCGCGTTACATGATGAATGGCCACCTCATGTCCCATGGCCTGGACGCCATCAGCGTCCCGGCCGCACGCCGCCACGAGTTCAACACCGAGATGGTCGAGTTCTTTCGACACAGGGACGGCACCGGTATGTTCGGCTTCCTGACCTCCTGCCGGCTCGCCGCCGACGACGGCGTCCTCCCAACCGACGGCGACTAGCACCGGTCTGACGGCGAGCCCGGCCCGGCGATCTGGCTGGTGTCTCCCTGCTGGCCGCACTCGTTCTCGATCATCCAACTCCGGTAGGAGGATCGATCGCACCGGTCTACCCCCGGGGTCGAGTCGAGAAATCCGTCCAGGTGGCGATGACCACGAGGTCGGCGCACTGGATTCTTCCGCCATGGAAATTTCACGATCAGCGGGCACGAGCACGGCCGGCCAGGCCTCCGCGGCTGTCACCGTCGAAGGACTGGCGAACNCTACGGAGTTCACC
>NZ_ADGX01000021.1 GCF_000177675.1 Parafrankia sp. EUN1f | reverse complement strand
CCCGCCGCGCCCGCCGCCGCGGTCGCCGCGCCCGCCGCCGCGAGTGCGTCCACCACCACCGCCGGGAGCGTGTCCTGATGGCCGACTTCTCCTCGACCGAGCTGCCTTCGACCGCGTCGCCGCAGGTCGAGTTCATCAGCCTGTCGCACCTCAACCCGTCGACGGAGCTCAACCCGGTGCCCAGCCGCGGCATCGACCTGACCTACTTCCGCCGGTACGTGCGCTGGCTGGAGGACTCCGGCTACGACTACACGCTGCTGCCGTACGGCTCGAACAGCGCCGACTCGTTCGTCATCGCCTCGGCGGTCGGGCAGCTCACCGAGCGGCTGCGGCCGATCGTGGCGGTGCGGCCGAACACCGTCTTCCCGCTGGTGGCGGCCCAGCAGCTGGCGACCCTCGACCAGCTGACCGCAGGCCGCGCGGTCGTCCACCTCATCTCCGGTGGCAGCGACGCCGAGCAGGCCCGCCAGGGCGACTACCTGGCCAAGGACCGCCGCTACGACCGCACCAGTGAGTTCATCGACCTGCTCCGCCGCGCCTGGACGGAAACCAGCCCGTTCAGCCACGACGGCGAGTTCTACAAGTTCGACGACTTCGGCCCCGGCTTCGCGCCGTACGGGACGACGATCCCGATCTCGATCGGCGGCCAGTCCGACGCGGCCTTCCAGGTCGGCGGAGCAAAGGCGGACATCTTCAGCTTCTGGGGTGAGCCGCTCGCCGACCTGCGCACCGAGATCGACCGGGTGAACGGTATCGCCGCGGCGGCCGGCCGGGCCGACCGCCCGCGGATCTGGGTGACCTTCCGGCCGATCATCGCCCAGACCGACAAGCTGGCCTGGGAGAAGGCGCACGACTACGTGGCGAAGATCGAGCGTACGTTCAAGGGCGGGAACTACCACAAGCGGTACCTCGGCACGGCCACCGGCCCGCAGAACGTCGGTTCGCAGCGGGCCCTTGAGTTCGCCGCGCAGTCGGACGTCTACGACCGTGCCCTGTGGACCAGGACCGCGGCGGCGACCGGCGGCGCGGGCGCGTCGACGGCGCTGGTCGGCAGCCCGGAGACGGTGGCGGCGGCGATCCTGGACTACGTCGACCAGGGCGCGAGCCTGGTGTCGATCCGGGGCTACGACACCCTCGCCGACGCCATCGACTACGGCCGTTACATCGTGCCGCTCGTCCGCCAGGAGCTGGCCCACCGGGCCGCGACCGGGCAGCGCGGCACCCTGCAGGCCGACCATCCGGGAGCGCTCGCGCCCGGCTTCGACCTCGCCACCTCGGCGGGCTCCCGATGACGGCTGTGGTGGGGGAGCCGGCCCCGAGCACGACGAGCGCGGGCCTGCCGGTGGCGGGCCTGCCGGTGCCCGACCTGTCGGTGGAGGCGCTGGCCGCGGTCACCGCCGAGATTGCCTCCACTGCCGCCGAGTACGACCGCACCGGTGAGATTCCCCTGCCGGGGCTCACCGCCGCGCACCGGGCGGGGCTGCTCACCGCGACGGTGGCGCCCCAGTTCGGCGGGCCGGGTGTCGGGCCGGTCGACGCGGCGCGCATCCTGATCGCGCTGGGCGAGGGCGACGCCTCGGTCGGCCTGCTCGCCGCCAACAACCTGGGCACCCATCAGGGGCAGGCCCTGGCCGCCCAGTGGCCGCCGGCCTACTACGCCGACCTGCTGCGGCGCAGCGTGGCCGGCCCTGCGCTGGCGAACGCGGTGCGGGCCGAACCGGAGCTGGGTGCACCGGCGCGTGGTGGTCTGCCGAAGACCACGGTGACGCGCACGGCGGACGGCTGGGTGCTCAACGGCCGCAAGGCGTACGCGACGGGCGGCACCGCGCTGGCCTATCACGTGGTGTGGGCGGTGGCGGACGAACCGGGCGGCGACCCGGAGCGGCCGCGGGTCGGCCACGTGGTCGTCCCGGGCGACCTGCCCGGCATCACCTGGATCGACACCTGGGATCACCTGGGCCTGCGGGCGTCGAACACCCATGACGTCGAATACACGGACGTCGAGCTGCCGGCGGATGCCTTCGTCGAGATCCCGCGCGGCCCGGACGGGGTCTACCGCGACCCGGCGGCGATGGCCTCGATCGGCCTGTTCGGGCATCCGGCCCTGTACATCGGGGTCGCCCGGGCGGCGCGCAGCGCGTTCGTGCAGTACGCGCAGGAGCGGGTGCCGACAGCGCTGGGACGTCCGATCGCGACCACCGACCGGATCCAGGCGGCGGCCGGTGAGATCGACGCGCAGATCGCGCAGGCCGAGACGTTGCTGTTCGGTGTGCTGCTGCGGGCACAGAGCGGTGACACCGACCATCTGCCGCAGCTGTCGGTGCTGAAGGTCCAGATCGCCCGTTCGGTGATTGCTGCGGTCAATGCCGCTGTCGCCGTGCTGGGAAATCCGGGGCTAAGCCGGCACCTGCCGTTCGAACGCCTGCTGCGGGACGTCCTGTGTGTGCGGGTTCATCCTCCCCAGGAGGACACCGCCCTGCTGGCCTCCGGCCGGCGCCTGCTCGGCCTTTAGCTCCCCAACACATCCGGGTTTGTAGTTCATCTCCCACGAGATACGAGAAAGAAAGAATTCGATGACGAGACGTATGTCCCGGCGCGGCATTGCCGCGACAGCCCTGGCCGTCACGGCAGCGCTGGGCCTGACTGCGTGCGGCTCCTCGGACGACGAGGGCGGCGCGAACACCACGGCGGCTGAACCGGTCGCCGGCGGGACTCTGAAGGTCGCCTTCTTCCCCGACAACCCGCAGTTCACCTGCCTCGACCCGTTCCAGACCTACTGGATCGAGCATCGCACGGTGATCCGCAACGTCGCGGACTCGCTGACCGACCAGGACCCGAAGACCGGGGAGATCAAGCCCTGGTTGGCCAAGAGCTGGGAGGTCAGCGCCGACGGCAAGGAGTACACCTTCCACCTGCGTGACGGTGTGACCTTCAGCGACGGCACCAAGCTGGACGCCGCCGCGGTCAAGGCCAACTTCGACGGCGCCCAGGGCGTGGTCAAGGAGACCGGCGGCACCGCCTACGGGGCCAGCTACATCCTCGGCCTCGACCACAGCGAGGTGGTGGACCCGCTCACCGTCAAGGTCGTCTTCTCGGCGCCGAACTCGTCGTTCCTGCAGGCCAGCTCCACGACGAACCTGGCGATCATCTCGCCGGACTCGTACAAGAAGACCGCCAAGGAGCGCTGCCTCGGGCAGTACGTCGGCTCCGGGGCGTTCACGCTGGAGAGCTACAAGCCGAACGAGCTCACCGTGCTGCAGAAGCGCCCGGGGTACACCTGGGGCTCGGCGCTGTCGAAGAACACCGGTGAGGCCCACCTCGACCGGGTCGAGTTCAGCTACGTCGCCGAGGACAGCGTCCGCACCGGCAACCTGGTCAGCGGGGCAATCGACATCTCCTGGCCGCGCAGCCCGATCACGGTCGAGGACCGCGAGCTGATCAAGAAGTCCGGTGGCGTCATCGAGTCACGGTCGCTGCCCGGTGTGGCCTCCGCGTATTACCCCAACGCGAGCGCGGGCCACGTGCTGTCGGACCTCAAGGTCCGCCAGGCGCTCTACAAGGGCATCGACCTCGCGACCTACGCGAAGACAAGCTTCGGTGACGACTACCCGGTGGTCGGCGGCGCCTTCGACAACACGACGCCGTTCTACGCCTCCCAGGCCAGCAAGCTGGCCTACGACCCCGACGGCGCCATCAAGCTGCTGGAGGAGGCCGGCTGGAAGCCGGGCGAGGGCGGCTACCGCTACAAGGACGGCAAGCGGCTCACGATCGTGTTCCCCACCAGCTCCCTGTCCGTCAGCTCCGAGCTGATCCAGGACCAGCTGAAGAAGGTCGGCATCGAGCTGAAGCTCGACGTGCACCCGCCCGCCGAGCTCCCGGCGCTGTACAAGAACGGCGCCTACGACCTGGCCAGCAGCTACTTCACCCGGGCCGACCCGGGCGCGCTGCAGTTCCTGCTCGACCCGAAGTACGCCAACTCCAAGGCGCTGGCGACGAACGCGGCTGCCCCGGAGACCACGGCGAAGATCCAGGCGCTGTTCGCCAAGGCCCGCGAGACCACCGATGACGCGGTGCGCAAGCAGGCCTACGCGGACCTGCAGGCCCTGCTCATCGACGAAGGCGTCGTCTTCCCGCAGTACGAGCGGGTGCAGTTCGCCGGCGTCAGCAAGGACGTCCACGGCTTCGCCTTCACGTCCGAGAGCTTCCTGAAGCTCAACGACGTCTGGAAGCAGCAGTAATCCGGGCCGCGAAGGTCACGGGGAGGAGGAGACAAACATCATGACGCGCTACATCCTCGGTAGGTTCGCCCAGGCACTCGGTGTGCTCTGGGCGGCTTACACCGTGACCTTCGCGGTCCTCTATCTGCTGCCGAGCGACCCGATCGCCCTGCAACTGGGAGCGGCGGGAATCGAGACCGACAAGCTCACCCCCGCGGAACTGCACACGGCGAAGGCCAGGTTCGGGCTCGACCGCCCGATCCTGGAGCAGTACTTCTCCGACCTGTGGGGCTTCCTGCGCGGCGACCTCGGAGAATCGATCGCCAAGCAGCAGTCGGTCGCCAGCCTCATCGGCGACCGACTGGCCCCCACCCTCAGCCTGAGCCTGGCCGCCGCCGTCGTCGCACTGCTGGCCGGGACGGCGCTCGCCTACCTGGCCTCCTACGTGCGGTGGCGGCCGGCCCGGCTGGTCCTCACCCGACTGCCGTCGTTCGGGGCCTCGTTCCCACAGTTCTTCATCGCGCTGGTGCTGATCCAGTTCCTCTCGTTCAACCTCGGGCTGCTGCCCGCCACCGGCATCAGGGGCTGGAAGTCACTGGTGATGCCGACGATCACCATCTCGATCCTGGTGGCATCCCAGCTCGCCGCGGTGCTGATGCGCAGCTTCGACGACACGCTCAGCCAGCCCTACATCGTCACGGCCCGGGCGAAGGGGCTCTCCCGTGCGGCCGTGCAGTGGCACCACGGGCTGCGCAACGCGCTGCTGCCGGCGACGACGATCCTCGGCGTCCTCGTCGGCCTCACCGTCACCAGCTCGATCATCGCCGAGACGGTGTTCTCCCGTAACGGCATCGGCAAGCTCGCCCAGGAGGCGGTGCTCGCCCAGGACGTCCCGGTGGTGCTCGCCATCGTCACGCTGGCGGCCGCGATCTTCGTCGTCGTCAACCTCGTGGTCGACCTGCTCTACCCGCTGCTCGACCCGCGCATCGTCCAAGGCCAGCGGAAGGAGGTCACGATATGACGACGTCAGTCGTTCCAGAGACGACCGGCACGGAGGCACCCGCCGCAGCTTCCGCAGCCGCAGCCGCAGCCGCAGCCGCAGCCGCAGCCGCAGCCGCGGCTCCCGCGACCGCAGCTCCCGTAGCGGGTGCGAAGCCGGGCGCGGGCGGCGCGCTGCTCAGCGAGCGCCTGATCGCCGACTCGGAGCCGGGCGGGCGCTGGGTGGGGCTGCGCGCGACGGCGCGCACGCTCGCGGTGAAGCCAGGCTTCGTGCTCGCCGTGCTGTTCATCGCGTTCGTCGTGGTCTCCGCGTTCGCGCCGGGGCTGTTCACCTCCCGTGACCCCTACTCGACCGCACCGGCGGAGCGCATGGACTCGCCGAGCCTGAACCACCTGTTCGGCACCGATGAGCTCGGCCGTGACCTGTGGACCCGCATGCTCTACGGCTCCCAGTTGACGATCAAGGCCGCGCTCATCGCGCTGGGCATCGCGATCGTCATCGGCCTCGCGCTCGGTGTGCTCTCCGGGCTGTCCGGAGGCTTCTTCGATGCCCTGCTCATGCGGATCGTCGACGTCCAGCTCGCCATACCCGTGCTGCTGCTGTCGCTGGCGATCGTCACCGCCCTCGGGTTCGGCACCGTTCCGGTGGCGATCGCCGTCGGGGTCGGCATCATGCCGGCCTTCGCGCGCACCACCCGCGCCGAGGTGCTGCGGGTCAAAACCCTGCCGTTCGTGGAGGCGTCCCGGGCTGGCGGGGCGTCGTGGCCGCGGGTGCTGCTGACCCATGTGCTGCCCAACTCGTGCGGGCCGGTCGCGGTGCTCGCCGTCCTCGACACCGGCGTGGCGATCCTCTACATCGCCTCGCTGAGCTTCCTCGGCTTCGGGGCGGCACCACCGCAGGCCGAGTGGGGGACGCTGATCTCCGCCGGCCGCAACTACCTGGTCACCGCCCCGTGGGTGTCACTCCTGCCCGGGCTCTTCGTCGCCGCCGTGGTGCTGAGCCTCAACCACATCTCGAAGACCATCCAGGAGCGCGAGCGATGACGCAGGACGCACTCGCGTCGGCCGCGGTGGCCGGGCCCGCCGGTTCCGCGGCACCGGCCGGCGGTTCCGCGGTACCGGGTTCCTCCGTGCTGGGCGGTTCCGCGGAACCGGGTTCCGCCGTACCGGCCGGTCCGCTGGTGACGGTGACGGACCTCGAGGTCGGCTATGTGCGGCGGCGCCGGACGGTGCCCGCCGTGCGCGGGGTCAGCCTGACCATCGCCCGCGGCGAGACCGTCGCGCTCGTCGGGGAATCCGGGTCCGGCAAGTCGACGATCGCCAACACCCTCATCGGCTTGCTGCCGGACAATGCCCGCGTCACAGGCGGCACCGTGACCTTCGACCTCGGCGGCGGCAGCGGCGACGGCGGCGGCGGCAACAGCGGCCGTGACAGCGGCGACGGCGACGGCGACGGCGGCGGAGCCCGGCGGGTCGAGGTGGTCGGGGCGCGGGAGCGGGTGCTGCGGGGGCTGCGGGGCCGGGTGGTCAGCCTGGTGCCCCAGGACCCGATGGTGGGCCTCAACCCCACCCGCCGGATCGGCGCGCAGGTCGCCGAGAGCATCCGGCTGCGCGGGGTGAACGGCGACCAGGTCCGTGCGGAGGTGCTGGAGTTCCTCACGCAGGCGGGCATCGACGACCCCGAGCTGCGGGCTCGCCAGTATCCGCACGAGCTTTCCGGTGGCCTGCGCCAGCGGGTGCTCATCGCCATCGCGCTGGCCGGCAGGCCTCAGATGATCATCGCTGACGAGCCGACGAGTGCCCTGGACGTCACCGTGCAACGCCGGATCCTCGACCATCTCGAGGGGCTGGTCCGGGAGTCCGGGATCTCGTTGCTGATCATCACGCACGACCTCGCCGTCGCCGCCGACCGCAGCGACCGGGTGCTCGTCCTGCAGGATGGCTCGATCGTCGAGCAGGGCGTCCCGGGACGGATCCTGGTCAACCCCGAGCAGGAGTACACGCGGCGGCTCATCGCGGCCGCCCCCGGCCTCGCCCACGGCGGCCGGATCGTGCCCCGCCTGGTGCTGCGTCCCGACGAGGTCACCACCCCCGACCCGGTGATCCTGCTGGAGAACCTGACCAAGCGCTACCCGCTGCCAGGCCGGCAGTCCGGGTCCTTCCTGGCCCTGGACGACGTGTCGCTGCAGGTCGCCCGCGGGCGCACCCATGCTCTGGTCGGCGAGTCGGGATCCGGCAAGACCACGGCGCTGCGCCTCGCGCTCGGCCTGGAGAAGGCCACCAGCGGACGGGTCCTGCTCGACGGCGTGGACATCACCGACCAGGGCTGGCGGCAGACCCGTCCGCTGCGGCGCAAGGTCCAGCTCGTCCACCAGAACCCGTTCGCCTCGCTCGACCCGCGGTTCAGCATCGGCCGCAGCATCATCGAGCCGCTGGCGTCGTTCGGGATCGGTGACCGCCGCAGCCGGCGCGCCCGCGCGGTGGAGCTGCTCGACCAGGTCGCGCTACCCGCCTCCTACCTCGACCGGCTGCCCGCGGAACTGTCCGGCGGGCAGCGCCAGCGGGTCGCGATCGCCCGCTCGCTCGCCCTCGAACCCGAGGTGGTGCTGCTCGACGAGCCCGTCTCGGCACTCGACGTCTCGGTGCAGGAGCAGATCCTCGCGCTGCTGCGTGACCTGCAGGAACGCCTCGGCCTGAGCTACCTGTTCATCTCGCACGATCTGTCCATCGTCGCGCAGATCTCCCACACTGTGACCGTGCTCAATCGTGGGAAGGTCGCCGAGTCGGGCGCCGTGGCCGAGGTCTTCGGCTCGCCGCGCAGCGAATACACCCGGGAGCTGATCGAGGCCATCCCCGGCCAGCGCAGCGCCGCCCTCTCGGCCGGAGCCGGCGTGCCCGTGCATGCCTGACCGGCGCGGCGCTGTCCGTGACGGGGAGGCGACGGTCTGGCCCGGACTGCGAACCATGCTGGACGGCTCCCGCGCCCACCCGGTGCCAGCCCTGGTCGCGGCCGTCACCGGGATCATCAACGGCACGACCATGATCCTCGGCGCGATCGCGATCGGCTGGGCCACCGACCACCTGATCGTCCCGGCGCTGGCCGGCGACGACGTCGGGCGCGCCGCCTGGTGGATCGCGGCCGGGGCGATCCTCGGCGTCTCCACCCTGCGCTGGATGACGATCATCGCCCGGGGGATCGCCACCGGGTTCGTCCAGCACGGCTCCCAGGCGGACGTCCGGCGGGCGGTCGTCGACCGCTACCTGCATCTCGGCCTGTCGTGGCACCGCCGGCACGCCCCCGGCCAGCTGCTGTCGACCGCGGTCGCCGACGTGGACGCGCTGTGGCTGCCGATGCTCAACTTCTACTTCACGCTCGGCATGGTCGTGATGCTCGTCGTCGCGATCATCGAGATGTTCCTGCGCGCCGCCACCCTCGGCCTCGTCGGCGTCGCGCTGGTACTGGCCGTGCTCGGTCTCAACCTGCTCTACCAGCGCGTGCTCGCCCCGCGGGCCGCCGCCGCCCAGGCACAGCGCGGGGTCTTCGGCGCGCTCGCGCTGGAGAGCATCGACGGCGGCCAGGTCGTGCGGACCCTCGGTCTCGTCGACCGGGAGCGCGCGCGGGTCGGCGCCGCCGCGCACGGCCTGCGGGAGGCCAACTTCGCGATGGGCCTGGTCAGCTCGGTGTTCGACCCGGTCATCGAGCTGCTGCCGACGGTGGCCGTGCTCGGCGTCCTCGCCGTGGGCGCGCACCAGGTCGAGTCCGGAGAGCTGAGCGTCGGCGTGCTCGTCGAAGTCGTCTATCTGCTGCTCACGATCTCCATCCCGCTCAACGTCATCAGCCGTTTCCTGTCCATGCTGCCGATCTCGACCGCCGGGCGGACCAGGGTCGCCGCCGTCATCCACTCCACCGAAACCACCGGCCACGGCGACCAGACCCTGACCAGCCCACCCGACGGCGAGCCCGCCCCACCCGACGGCGAGCCCGTTCTGAGGGCGGGCGGGATCGGCCTGCGGGCGCGGGGCGCCGGCTACGCGGTCGGCGGGATCCAGCTGCTCTCGGACGTCGACCTCGACATCGCCCCCGGGGAGATCGTCGCGCTGGTCGGGGCGACCGGCTCGGGCAAGAGCACCCTCGTCGACCTGCTCGGCCGCCAGCTCGATCCGTCCGAGGGCGTGGTCGAGATCGGGGGTGTCCCGGCCGCCGAGCTCGGCCGTGGGCAGATCGCCGCGCGGCTGGCTGTGGTCTCCCAGAGCCCGTGGCTGTTCGCCGGCAGCGTGCGGGAGAACCTGCAGCTCGACGGGCATCCCCGCGAGCACCGCCCCTACACCGACGCCGAGCTGTGGCGGGCACTCGCCTCCGCCGGCGCCGAGAACGTGGTCCGTGCGTTGCCCGCCGGCCTCGACACCCGGGTCGGGGAGCGGGGCGCCCGGCTGTCCGGCGGCCAGCGCCAGCGGCTGTGCCTGGCCCGTGCGCTGGTACGTGAGCCGGGCGTGCTGCTGCTCGACGACGCCACCTCCGCCCTCGACCCGGCCGTCGAACGCGACGTCCTCGCCGCGATCGCCGAGCTGCGCGGACGGGTGACCGTGCTCATCGTCGGTGGGCGCCCCAGCTCCGTCCTGGTCGCCGACCGGGTCGCGTTCCTGCGTGCCGGCCGCCTCGCCGCCGTGGGCACCCATCCCGAGCTGCTGGCCACCGAGCCCGAGTATCGGCGCATCCTGCACGCCTACGCCGACCACAGCTCGCATCCCGGCCACGGCTGGCACCCCGACCACGGCTGGCACCCCGACCACGGCTCGGGCGATGAGTAGCACCAACCCGGCCTCGGCTCCCGCTCCCGCCCGGCTGGCTGATCTCGCCGGGGCCCGGGGACGGACCCTCGTCCACCTGCTGCGCACCACCACCCCGATGCTGACCAGCGGCCTGGCGCTCACCCTGCTGCTCGCCTTCGTCGCCGGGGCCGGGCGTATCGTCACCCCGCTCACCGTCCAGTACGCCCTCGACCACGGTCTGCTCCACCCGCACACCGGCACCGCGGACGTCGTCCTGCGCGCCGTCGGCGTCGGAGCGGGAGCCACGGTGCTGGCGGCGGCGGCGTCCGGGTGGCTCAACCGGCGCGTCTTCCGGCGCACCGAGGCCGCGCTCGCCCAGCTACGTGCGGACGGCGTCGCCCGCATCCACGAGATCTCCTACGAGCGGTTCGCCCGGATCCCCAGCGCCGACCTGGTCAGCCGGCTGACCAGTGACCTCGACACGGTGACCACCTTCGTCCAGAACGGCGGCGTCCTGCTGTTGGTCAACGCC
Organism: Parafrankia sp. EUN1f; assembly: GCF_000177675.1. Classification (GTDB taxonomy): domain Bacteria; phylum Actinomycetota; class Actinomycetes; order Frankiales; family Frankiaceae; genus Parafrankia. The sequence continues at coordinate 71,445 of NZ_ADGX01000021.1, read as the reverse complement.
GCCCAGATGGTGATCGCCGCGGTCCTCATCTCGATCTACTCCTGGCAGCTCGCGCTGCCGGTGCTCGCCGCGGCGGCGCTGCTGCTCATCGTCATGCGACGCATCCAGGCAGTCGTCGGACGTCGTTTCAGCGTCGTGCGGGAACGGGTGTCGGCGATGCAGTCCGTGATCGGCGAAGCCATCACCGGCATCGCCGTCATCCGCTCCACCGGCACCGAGCGGCGCAGCCGCGCCGCCGCCGACGAGTCGATCGAACAGGTCGCGGCCGCTCAGCGCCACACCCTGGTCCCGCTGCATACCAACACCGCGCTCGGCGAGGTGGCGATCTCGTTCATCACCACCTTCATCGTCATCGCCGGTGTCCGGTGGTCCGTGGACAACACCTGGTGGGAGCCGGGACTGGACCTGTCCGCCGGTGAGCTGGTCGCGTTGTTGCTGCTGGTCACCTTCTTCGTCCGCCCGCTTCAGCTGCTGGTGACGATGCTCGGCGAGGTGCAGAGCGCGGTCGCCGGCTGGCGGCGGGCGATCGAGGTGCTGGCCACTCCGTCCGCGGTGGTCGCCGGGCCGGGTGCCCGCGAGCTCCCACCCGGCCCGATCGCCGTCGACCTGCACGGCGTCGCCGCTTCCTACGGGGACGCCGCTTCCTACGGGGACGCCGCCGACACTGTCGGCGTCGCTGCCAACGTTGGCGTCGCCGCTGGCGGGGACTCCGCCGCCAACGCCCGCGATATCGCCGCTGGAGACGGCTCGCTCGCGCTGCGCGACGTCACCATCGGCATCGACCCGGGGGAGCACGTCGCCGTCGTCGGCGAGACCGGATCCGGCAAGAGCACGTTCGCCCGGCTGCTGACCCGCCAGCTCTCGGCGCGGCGCGGGCGCGTCCTGCTCGGCGGCATCCCGATCGCCCAGGTCTGCGACCGGTCGTTCCAACGCCGGATCGCCATCGTCCCGCAGGACCCGTTCCTGTTCGACGCCACGATCGCCGACAACATCCTCGCCGGAGTCCACGGTGACATCCGCGCACCCGAGGCGCTGGAAGCACTGGACGAGATCGTCGACTCGCTCGGCCTGCGCCCCTGGATCGACACCCTGCCCGACGGCGTCGACACCCGCGTCGGGGTGCGCGGCGGACGGCTGTCAGCCGGCGAACGCCAGCTCGTCGCGCTCGCCCGCACCGCGCTGGTCGACCCCGACCTGCTGGTGCTCGACGAGGCCACCAGCGGCGTCGACCCGGCCACCGACGTCCGCGTGCAACACGCCCTCGACGCGCTCACCGTCGGCCGCACCACCATCTCGATCGCGCACCGCATGGTCACCGCCGAGCGCGCCGACCGCATCCTCGTCTTCGACGACGGCCGAATCGTCCAGAACGGCCGCCACGCCGACCTCGTCACACGCCCCGGACGCTACGCGGATCTACACGCCGTCTGGGTCGACCACACCCTCGCCGCCGACCACGTCCCCCACCCGCGGGAGGAACAGGCGGAAGGCGCCGGCGACGAGCACCGCGAATCGGCGACGCGCCACACCCTCCGGAACGACAGGAGCACCTGATGACATCGGCGCGGCTCGGTTTCAACGCGCGGATCTCCTTCCCCACCGGCGGCGCCGCGCAGGCGCTGCGCGACGGCATCGAGCTGTTCCGCGTCGCCGAACAGCTCGGCTACGACACCGGCTGGGTCTACCAGCGCCACTTCGACAACTACCTTGCCTCCCCGCTGGTGTTCCACGCCGCGGTCGCACAGCACACCGACCGGATCGGCCTGGGCACCGCCATCATCGGTGTCCGCTACGAGGACCCGATCCTGCTCGCCGAGGCCGCCGCTACCGCCGACCTGCTCAGCTCCGGACGTCTGCAGCTCGGCCTCGGCACCGGCCAGGGCGGCTTCGACAGCGTCTTCGGCCAGGAGCCGAACGACGGGCGGGAACAGTCCCAGACCCGGCTCGCCGCCTTCCTGCGCGCCGTCCGCGGTGAACAGGTCGGAGTCGTGGGCGACCTCGCCGGCATGGTGGCCACGGGCACCGAGCTGACCGTGCGGCCGACGAGCCCCGGCCTCGGGGACCGGGTCTGGTACGGCGCCGGCTCGGTGGCCTCCGCCGAACGGGTCGGACGCCAGGGGCTGCGGCTGCTGCTCAGCACCATCCTGAGCGGCCAGATCGACGACTACGGTGCCGAGCTCGCCCGAGCGATCAAGACCTACCACTCCGTCCACCCGGCGACGTCCCCGGCACAGGTGGCGGTGGCCCGCTCCGTGCTGCCGGCCACCTCCCCCGAGCTCCGCCGCCGCTACGCCGCCTACGACGAGGAACGACGCACCCAGGGCCCGGCGGCATCCCGCCCGCAGGGTGCGCTGGCTCCCACGGCGGGTCCGCCCGCCCGGTTCACCATGAGCCCCGTCCACCACGGTGATCCGTCCGAGGTCCTCGACCAGCTCCTCGCCGACCCCAGCGTCGCGCTCGCCGACGACCTGATCGCATTCCTGCCGCCCGCGTTCGGCCTCCGGGAGAACCTGCGCCTGCTGGAGGACATCGCCACAACGGTGGCCCCGCACCTCGGCTGGGTACCCAGCGCTCCTGCATGACCGTGTTTCCCGCCGCGCCGCCGCCGCCGGATTCGGAGAGTTGAGGCTGCTGGTCGTTGTACGACTCGTCGTGGGAATCCCGAACTTTGGGCTGCCGTCGCCGCCGTCGCCGCCGCCGCCGCCGCTGCCGTCGCTGCGGAGCAAGAAGTAAGGATTTTGGCTGCTACAACAGCCGGAATTCTCACTTCTTGCGGATTGTCAGATGACTTCCTGACTCTGTTTGTTCATATTGGAGTGAATTGGTGGCGGTGTGTAGCGGCGCGAGATCCCCGCCGGGTCGCCGGGTCGCCAGGCGGCGGGGGGCGGATGGGTACGGACCGCCAGGCCGATCCTTCGGATCAACGAACTGGACAACATGGGAACGTCCGCCTCGCAGGCGAGCCCGCCGACCGGCACGGGGACATCGCGCTGCCGCGCCGGCTCGTTCCCCCACATGCCGCGGCCCCGGCTACCGGGCCGATGCTGAGCCGAGGAAATGGTTGATGTCCCCGTCGGTGGGCATCGACGGCCCAGCCCCGTGGCTGCGTACCGACAGGGCGGCCGCGGCGCTGGCGTACCGCAGTGCCTGCTCCGGATGATCTCCCCGGGCCAGGGCCGCGCCGAACGCGCCGCAGAAGCAGTCGCCCGCGCCGGTCGTGTCCACCGCTGTCACCGGAAAGCCGGGCACCCGCAGGACAGTGCCATCGAGCCGGGCCAACAGGCCCTCGGCGCCGAGGGTGACGACGACATGCCTTGCCACCCCCGCACCGTCAGCCAGCAGCCCCGCCACCCGATCGGACGTCATCGCCACCACCGGGTTCGTCTCGACACCGGTGACATTCGCGAACTCGGTCTCGTTCACGACCAGGTAATCAACATCGCGCAGCACCTCAGGCGGCGTCGGCCGATACGGGGCGAGGTTCAGCACCGTCACCGCACCCGCGGCCCGAGCCCGGGCGACAGCCGCGATGTTTGTCGTCTCGGGAATTTCGTCCTGCAACAGCAGGATCTCGCCCGGCGCGAGAGGGAGGCCGTCGAGAGAATTCGGCAGCACCCGATCATTCGCACCCGGAACAATGGTGATGGCGTTCTCGCCCGACCCGTCGACAAGAATAACCGCGGTACCGGACGCCCCCGGGACGGCGGCCAGCCGGCCGAGGTCCAGATGCTCGGAATCCAGGAAGTCGCGCAGTATCCGCCCGAAGTCGTCGTCACCGACGGCACCCACCATGGATGTCGCCGCACCCGCCCGGCGTGCCGCGACCGCCTGGTTCGCGCCCTTCCCACCCGGCAGAAGGCTCACGGAGCTTCCCGGGACGGTCTCGCCGGGCCGGGGCATGCGCACGCAGCGGGTCAGCACGTCCATATTGACCGAGCCGACCACCACAACTCTGCTCAGCACGCCTCCCTGGCTCCGGAGCCTGAACGCCGGAGGCACAGGTGGACCTGCCGGGCGCGGGGCTGGTACGCCCGCGCCTGCCAAGGTGCCTTCCAGCCTTCGCCCGACGCTACCCGACCGCGCCACGGAGAACCCGCACGCCGCCATCCGCCGCGCGCCGCCACCAGCCAATAGCCGCCTGCTCCACGAGCTACAGGCCGCCTGCTGCCACGAGCCACGAGCCGCCCGCCGCCAGCTACCCGCCGCGCACCAGCCACCCGCGCCGGCCTCCTGCCGTCGTGGTTGGCGTTGCCGCTTTGCCGTGCGTCGGCATCGTCCGCTGCCCAGCGCGGCCAGGGTGACATGAATGTCTGAAACAAGGGTCCGAGCAATCTATTAAATGAATCTGCCGCGGATCCTGGGCTGCTGAATTGCATCAAAGCCCAGCCGTGGACGACCCGCCCGTTCGACATTGTCGACCCGACGCGACGCAAGGAGGGCCGATGAAACCCGAACCACCACCGTGACCAGCGCTTTCGGGAACTCCAGAGGTGCCCACAGGCCACTGGGCGAGCGAAATCCCGGCCCCGCCAAGCTCCGTGAGCAGCCAAAAATCAGGGTAAAGAGCTCTCGGTATCTGATCCAAAATGGGGCTCCCGAAAGCTTGCAAAATCTGTATCAACATGGACGTCAAGAAGTTCGGGTGAGAGGCCACAAGGGGCCCTTTATTCGCGGGTACACGACAACCATGCGACTGCCGGGACCTGACCAGGACTGTCAGAAAGCGCCAGGGCATCGACCAGACCGGCCACTGCCCGTATCGCCCGGCCCCGAACCTCTCTAGCCTGCGCCGCGTCAACGCGACGGCGCAGGGCGTGACGGGCGCATCGTCCGCCTCCGGCCTCCGGCCGCCGGCCTCCGTGTCCGGTGGCTGTGGCCGTGTCGGTGGTCGGGTGTCGGTGGTCGGGTGTCGGTGGTCGGGTGTCCGTGGCCGGCGACCGCCCACCCCCGTCCCGCGAAGTAAACGAGGTACCTTGCCGGGCCAGAGAAAGGTGTGTTAGAAAGCTCGCAGCAAAGCTGAGCAAGTGCCCAACGAAAATTCACTTTCACTCGCGCCCACGATGAACTGGTGGCCTTGTCCGTGTGCGCGCGGTTCCTTACAACTTCGTACCTGGGGAAGAACAATGACTGAGGCGAACCGGCCGGTGCGCGTCGTGCAATGGACGACGGGAAACGTCGCGAAGGAGTCGATCAAGGCGATCGTCGAGCGTCCGGGGCTGCTCGAGCTGGTCGGGCTGTTCGCGTTCAGCAAGGAGAAGGTAGGAAAGGACGCGGGTCAGCTGGCCGGCCTCGACCGTGACCTCGGCGTCACCGCGACCGACGACGTCGACGCGCTGATCGCCTTACGTCCCGACTGCGTGATCTACATGCCGCTGTACCCCGACATCGAGCACCTGACCCGGCTGCTGCGGGCCGGCATCAACGTCGTCTCCACCGCCGGCTTCATCACCGGCCGTGCCTACGGTGCCGAGAGCCGGGCCGCGCTCGACGAGGCCGCGCGCGCCGGCAACGCCAGCCTGTTCGGCAGCGGCATCAACCCGGGCTTCGCCGACTACCTCGCCGCGGTCGCGACCGGCCCGTGCCGGGAGGTGAACTACATCCGGGTCACCGAGTCGTTCAACATCGGGCTGTGGGCCGGCGACGCGAACCAGAACGAGCTCGGCTGGGGCCGTCCCGCCGGCGACCCCGGCCATGCCGACGAGATCCGCAAGGCCACCGCGGTGTTCGGCGACGCGGTCGAGTCGATCGCCCACCAGCTCGGCCTGGAGCTGGACGACATCCGCTGCGAGGTCGAGTTCGCCCACGCGACCACCGACGCCGACGTCCCCGGCCGGACGGTGCGGGCCGGCAGCGTCGCCGGGATCGACGCGCGCTGGATCGGCTCGGTGGCCGGCACCGACCTGGTGGAGGCGCAGGTCCGCTGGACCGTCGCCGCCGACATCGAACCAGCCTGGGACATCGCGATGGCCTACCTGATGGAGGTCCGCGGCACTCCGCAGATCAACCTGCGGGTCGAGGTTCTCCCCGCCGACCTCACCAACCTCACCATGGACGACATCAGCGCCATGGGCTCGATGATCACAGCTCTGCCGGTGGTCAACGCGATTCCCGCCGTGGTCGCCGCGCGGCCGGGCATCGTCACCTACGCGGACCTGCCGACCGTCGCCTCCCAGCTGGTCGTCAAGCGCTGACCCAGCTCACCCGGCTCACCCAGCTCACCTAGCTGACCCGGCTGACCCGGCTGACCCGGCTCGCCCGGCTCGCCCGGGAGCCCCACCGCGAACGGGCCGCTCCGCCCGGCTGCTCGGCCGGCCGCCCAGGAGCGGCCCGATAGCGTGTGGCCCATGCCGATATCGCTGGAGAAGATCGAGGCCCAGGCTCCTGAGCTGCTCAGTCTGGTCAAGGAGGCGCGTTCTCGGCTGTCGGCACAGGCATTGGGCACCGCCCGCGCGAAGGTCGCGCTGTGCGTCGACCACAGTGGATCGATGCGGGCCCTGTACGTCAAGGGCGTCGTCCAGCGGATCGCCGAACGGGCCCTGGCGCTCGCGACCCAGTTCGACGACGACGGCGCCATCGACGTGTTCATCTTCGACACCGGCGCCGTCCACGCCGGCGAGCTCACCCTCGCGGACTACGCCGGGGGAATCGACCGGCTGCGCGCCGGCCGGCGCATGGGCCGGACGGACTATGCCGCCGCGATGACCCTCGTCCGCGAGCACTTTCCGGCCGACGGGCTGCCGGTCTACGTGCTGTTCGTCACCGACGGCGCGCCGGACAGCCGGACCGCCGCCAAACAGGAGCTTGTCACCGCGTCGCAGCGCAACATCTTCTACAAGTTCCTCGGCGTGGGCGAGGGCCCCTTCGACTTCCTGCGCCGCCTCGACGACCTGCGTGGACGTCCAGTGGACAACGCGCACTTCGTCGAGCCGGACGACATCGAAGCCCTCGACGACCGGCAGGTCTTCGATCTCCTGCTGGCGGAGTACCCGCAGTGGCTCGACGAGGCCAGGAAGGCCGGCCTGCTCACCTGACGTTGCGTCTGTCGGGCTGCCTGAAGGGCATGCCCCGGCGGCGGAGGTGACGGCGGCGACCGCGACGGCGGTGATGACGCCGATGACGAAGGGCTCAACCGGTGACAGTACCGCTCTCCATCCTTGACCTGGCGACGATCGGCGTCGACGAGACCGCGCAGCAGAGCCTCGAAGGCAGCGTCGCGCTCGCGCGCCTGGCCGAGTCCCTCGGCTACCAGCGGATCTGGTACGCCGAGCACCACAACATGCCGCGGATCGCGTCGTCCGCGACCAGCGTGCTCATCGCGCATGTCGCGGCGAACACGAGCACCGTCCGACTCGGCTCCGGCGGTGTCATGCTGCCGAACCACTCGCCGCTCACCATCGCCGAGCAGTTCGGCACGCTCGCGACGCTGCACCCCGGTCGCATCGACCTGGGTCTGGGCCGGGCCCCCGGCAGCGACCAGCAGACAATGTACGCCCTGCGCCGGGACGACCGCTCGGCCGAACGGTTCCCGCAGGACGTCCAGGAGCTCCAGGGCTACCTGGCCGGCCGGTCGCTCATCCCCGGCGTCGACGCCACCCCCGGCAAGGGCACGAACGTCCCGCTGTACATCCTCGGGTCGTCGCTGTTCGGGGCCCGGCTCGCGGCGGCGCTCGGGCTGCCCTACGGGTTCGCGTCGCATTTCGCCCCGAACGCCCTGCAGGACGCGGTCGCCCTCTACCGCCGCCTGTTCCAGCCGTCGGCGCAGCTCGACCAGCCGTACGTCATCGCAGGCGTCAACGTCATCGCCGCGGACACCGCCGACGACGCACAGGACCAGCAGCGCACGATCCGCCGCCAGCGGGTCAGCTGGCTGCTCGGCCGCGGCCAGACCTTCACCGACGCCGAGGCCGACGAGATCCTCGCCGCACCGCAGGGGCAGCAGCTCGTCCAGATGATGAAGTACACCGCCGCCGGCACCCCGGACACGGTCGGCGAGTACCTCGACTGGTTCACCACCCACGCCGACGCCGACGAGCTCATCGTCGCCCACCAGTCCCCGACGATCGGCCAGCGCCTGCGCTCGGTCGAACTGACCGCGAAGGCAGCCGGCCTCGCCGCACCTACCCCGGGCGACTGACCCCGGCAGCGGCGCTCTGGCCGAGTGCACGGTCGATATCCCACAGGTGATGCCACACATCGTGGGCGTTGTTCCGCACGATGTCGGCCGCCCGCTGCTCGCCGCGGGTCGCATGATGGACGACGACACCCTCGGCGAGCGCGGAGCGCATCACGTCAACCCAGGCGGGCGCACTGATTCCGAGGGCCCACCGGGCCGCCGCCAACGGAATGCGGTCATACCGGCGGACACGGGCCAGCTCATCCTGGTCGTACCCCGCGATGTCGGTGACGCCGGCCAGCCGCGCGCCCTGGACCCGCTCGGCCCAGTTCCGCAGGTTGTCGGCCATGTGGCTGACGTACTCCGCGACGCTCCACCCCTCGGCTGACCACCGCTCCCCGCCGACCGCACCGCCCGACCGGCGGTCGATCTCGGCGGGTGACGCCGCCACCAGCGTGACAGCGTGCACCATATCGATCCGCCAGTCGAACTGGCAGTCGCGACAAGGATCCCCGTACAGCGCCGCACCCCACAACTCCATACCGAGCAATGATGCTTTATCGGCCGCGATTCCTGCCCAGCCGGGTGTTACCGGTTCGCCGGAAAGGTTGCCAGGTCACACCGCCATTCGGTCTTCGGCTGGTGCGTCGAAGGAATCTGGCGGCCGCGAACGGCGTGCGCGCCTCCGGTTGGTCCCGTGGGTGGGGATTGTTCCGTTGGAACCCTGTCGTCTTGTGCTGTCGGCTGGATCTCGGCCTTCGATCAGCGGACGGCGTCGGCGGCGACCGTGGCGAGTGGGATTCCTGCCCAGTCGAGAGTGACCGGTTCGGCCTGCGCGCTCGTGACGACGAGGCCGCGGCGGCGTGACCCGTAGGCGTCGCCGCTGTACGCGACGGCCTGGTAGGGGCCCGCCTCTCGCGAGAGTTCGGTGATGTTCCCCGTGCCCTGGGTGTCGTCGACCAGTTCCTGGAAGGCCCGGGCGCTGTCCAGGTCGGGCATCTCCACCCAGGAGACGGCGACCAGTGCGATGTTTCCCCTGCCGTCGGTGATCGTGAACTGCGCCCGGCTCAGCGCGGAACACGGCTGCTTCAGGAAGAAGATGTGGACCTCGCCGTAGGAATGCGCCGCGCAGCCGTCCGTATCGGCCTGGAACCGGCTCTGGGCGCCGAGGTGGTTCCGCCGGAACCTGTTCTCGATCCGCTCGATCTTCCGGATCTCGTCGGTGCGACCAGTGTCTTCAGCGAGCCTGCCCTCGCCGGTCTCGCCGGCGTCGCCGCTCTCGCCGGTCTCGCCGGTCTCGCCGGCGTCGCCGCTCTCGCCGCTCTCGCCGGACGGCTGTGGTTGCCGGCTGTGCACCGACCCGGACGCCGGGCGCGTGGCGGTGGAGTCGCCGGCCGAGATCCCGCTCGCGCTCAGCGCGAGCAGCAGTAGCAGGGCAAGGGCAGGGGTGGACAGATTCTTCACCGGCTCGCTCCCGCCTCCGCAGCAACATCCCATTGCAGCTCCTCCCGCCGGCCACTGCCTGCCCCTGGGGGTGGCACCGTCCGGAGCCGGGGGCGGCGAGTGTGGAACAGGCGAGCTCGTGATATGAGCGTAGCGTGACGGGGTGAACGCGTATAGAGGTCGAAAGCGGAATGCCGTTCACCGTCGCCGGGTGCCCCGAGTTCGACGAGTACGTCCGTCAGGTCTGAGTGCGGGTTTGTGTGGCATCACCCCTGGCGGGTGGTCGATTGTTGCCTGATTGTTTCGAATGTGGACCGTTGACCGTTCTGTAATGCGGACCATAGTTTTCCGACGCCAGATTCCGTCCGACATCTGCCGATGCGGAGAACTGATGCGTTTGTTTTCCCGCCCGAGCCGTGCCCTGCTCGCGGCTGCCCTGGCCCTGCCACTCGCGATCGGTGCCGCGGCCGTGGCCACCCCGGCCGCGAACGCCGCCTCACCGGCCGGCGGCTCCTTCTCCGTCCTGACCTACAACATCGCCGGCCTACCCGAAGCGCTTTCCAGCGCGGAGACCCCGCGCGCGGAGAGCACGACCACCATCGGCCAGCGCCTCGGCCCCTACGACATCGTCCAGGTGCAGGAGGACTTCAACTACCACTCCTACCTCTACGACGGCGACACCACCCACGCGTACCGGACGCCGACCAGCGGCGGCGTCCCGTTCGGCAGCGGGCTCAACACCCTCTCGAAGGTCGGCTACAGCGACCTCGACCGGGTGACCTGGGATGACTGCAGCACCTTCGACAGCGCTGACTGCCTGACGCCGAAGGGCTTCACCCTCAAGCGGATCCGCCTCGGCGAGGGCGTCTACGTCGACTTCTACAACCTGCACGCGGACGCCGGGACCACCAGCGCGGACACCAGCGCCCGGGCCTCGAACCTGAGCCAGCTGGCCTCGTACATCTCGTCGCATTCGGCCGGCAACGCCGTGGTGGTGATGGGTGACACCAACGCCCGCTACACCCGCACCGGCGACACCATCGCCGCCTTCGCCGCGGCGAACGGACTGACCGACGCCTGGGTGAAGCTGGAGCGCGGCGGGGTCGCACCCGCGACCGGCAGCACCGCGCTGGTCTGCGACGAGGCTGCGCCTACCGACACCTGCGAGGTCGTCGACAAGGTCCTGTACCGCGGCAGCAGCTTCGTCACGCTCAACGCCACCGGCTACGCCAACCGCAACGCCGACTTCCTGAACTCCGCCGGCGTCATGCTTTCCGACCACTTCCCGATCGCCGTCGACTTCAGCTGGACCCGTAACAGCGCCTACCAGGCCAGCGACCAGTTCGGCGGTTCCGGTGGCACAGCCTACACCGACATCAACGCCATTCCGGCCGGGGCGGCGGTCAGCACCGTCAGGCTGCGTTCCGGCTCCCGGGTCGACCAGATCGGCCTGACCCTGACGAACGGCACCACACTGAACCACGGTGGTACCGGCGGAACCGCCCAGTCGCTGACCCTGGGCAGCGGGGAGTACCTGACGTCCGTCTACCTGTGCTCAGGCGTGAAGGACAGCAGCACCCGGATCTTCTACACCAGGTTCACCACCAACCTCGGGCGCACCCTCGCCGGTGGGGCCACGACGTCCACCTGCGTCACGTACACGGCGCCGTCCGGCTGGCAGATCGCCGGATTCCACGGCCGTGCCGCCACGGAGAACGACAAGATCGGCGTCTTCTACACCCAGCGCTGAGCGCAGCCCCGGAACCACCACGAATGAAATGCCGGGACGGGACGGTGGAAACCGTCCCGTCCCGGGCCGCTGTCCGGTCGCACGATCTCCATCTCCATCTCCATCTCCATCCCCGGCCCGTGGGAGTGCGCGTGCCCGTGGGAGTGGATGAATGCTGGCGGAAGGTGCGGTGGGTGCGGAGAACGGGGGAACCCGCACCGGGTGCGCTCAGCGGGGCTGGTCGAGGTCGATCGTCCACGATGCCGGCGTGGAGCCGGCGACCGTGCCGGTTGCCAGGACCGCCCCGGGCGCGACCACCCCGAGCAGGTCCACCTTGGCGACCGCGGTGCCTCCCGTGCCCCCGACGACGACCGGCTCCTGCGGCTCCCATCGTCGCGCACCGGTGTCGGTGACCCAGAGGCGAGGCTCGCGGTGTCCCGTGGCCGGCGTGGAGCCCGTACCGACGAGCCGCCCGTCGGAGAGTGCCGCCAGGCCGGTGACCTCGGCCCCGGCAGGAAGATCCGTCTCGACGGCGGCCCAGGCCGCACCGCCGTCCGTCGAACGCCGCACCCGGCTCACCGAGCCAGCCCCGGACGGTTCCCGGCCCACCGCGAGCAGGCTGCCATCGGCAAGCCGGGCAATGCGGTCGAGGCTCTGGACGCCCAACCCGTCGACGCCGGTGACGGTCAGCCGTCTCCAGGACGTGCCATCGGACGACGTCCATACGGTGCCGTCGCCCTCGCGGTCGACCGCGAGGTCCTGACCGACGGCCAGCAGGCCACCGGGGACAGCCACCACGTCACGCAATGCGGCGTTCGACGCCCGCTCGACCGAGGCCGGCTGCCAGCTTCGCCCGTCCGCGGAGGTCCAGGCCGTGGCGGTGAACACGCCCGCGGCGCTTTCGTCCCAGCCGACCGCGACCAGCCGGGCGCCGTCGGACGTCGCGGTCACGGCACCCAGGCCGCCCGTGACGCCACCGCCCGAGCCGGCTATCGCGGCGTGCTGCCAGGTCGTCCCGTCGGCGGTCCACCAGGCTGCGGGAGCCTCCTCCGTCGAGCCGGAGCCGATCTCGCTGCCCACCGCGACCGAGCCGCCGCCCGGCCGCGGGGCGATTCCGCGCGCGGCACCGCCCGTCCGGCTGCCTGTGTCAACACCTGTGCCCGAGCGCGCGGCTGAGCCCGCGCCCGCCAACGGGCCACCGGTCAGCCGGGCGACCTGTTCGGTGGCCGGCAGGGCCGTGCCGGCGCCGGCACCGGCGGTCCCTGGCCGGGTGAGCGGCGGTGCGCCACCGGCCAGGCGCGGATCGCCCGTGCCACCGCCCAGGCCGATGCCGATCCCGACGATGACGGCTACCAGGAGCACCACCGCCGCGACGGCGGCGAACACGACCGCGCCACGTCGACCGGCCTTTCGGTAGTCGCTGTCACCCGCGGTCCGCACCACCAGCGGCGCGTCCCGATCGGCGAGCGGGACCCGTCGCGGGACGCTCGCGGCGGGGCGCAGCAGCTGGTCGGTCGCGGCGGTGAGACCAGCCCGGTCGAGATCAACCCGCAGGCTCACCGCCGCGGGTGCGGATTCGGCGGGTGTCGGCTCGCCGTGCACCGGGGCGATCAGGTCGGCGGCCCGGCGGGCCTCCTGTTCCCCTGGGGGGTCGACTGGCGGGTCGACCTGGCCGCCGGGACCAGTCCTGCTCCACTCGCCCGTCGCCGACCACGCGGATTCCACCAGGACGTCGTCCAGCGGGGCGTCGGGGGGGAGCACGGCGCCGTCGTGCCGGTCGGGTGCCTCGGACCCCCACCGCGGTGCTGGCGCCTGTTGCGGGACGGCGGTCGCGGCCAGCCGGGCACCCGCGGAGATGGCCGCGCCGAGGCAGACCGCCAGCTTCGGATGCGCGTCGGCGGTGACGGTCACCCCCAGGTGGTCCGCCAGCAGTCGGCCGATCATCGGAATGCGGCTCGACCCGCCGACGAGCAGCACCTGGGTGAGGTCGGTCTCCCGGAACCCGGCCGCGGCTATCGTCCTGCGCAACGCGTCGACGGTGCGCAGGATCAGGACCCTCACCGAGTCCTCCAGGTCGTCCCGCGTGATCGGGACGACCTTGTTCACCCCGGGCAGGATGACCGGGATCTCGGCCCGGGTGTCGTCGGAGAGCAACTCCTTGGCCGTCACCGCGGCGGCTGCCACGGCGGCCATCGCCCGCGCTGTCGCCGGGTCGGCAACGTCCAGCTCATACCAGCCTGGGCCGACGGCTCGGGCGACGTGCTCGAGGACGGCGTCGTCGACATCGGCGCCGCCGATGCTGTCCTCGCCGCCGGGAGCCCCGCACAGGTCGAAGCCGTCGACGGTCCGCCGCAGCACGGTGGCGTCGAAGGTGCCGCCGCCGAAGTCGTAGACGGCGAGCAGTTCGCCGGGGCCGAGCTGCCGGTCCGGCTGCGCCGCGTACCAGACCGCGGCCGCGGTCGGTTCGGCGACCAGGCCCACGTTGCCGAGCTCGCTGAGCCCAGCGTTCCTGGCGGCTTGTTCCAGCAGGCCGCGGCGGTGCGCGGACCAGGTCGCGGGGCAGGCCAACGTCACATGCGCCGGAGCCTGGGATTCCCGCTCGGTGACCTTGGAGACGACGTAGCGGATCATGTCGGTGGTGAGGTCGGTTGCCGTGACCTCGGCGTCGCCGAGGAGGAACGGCACGCCGTCACCGAGCCGGCGCTTGAACGCGCGGGCGACCCGGTCGGGCTCGGTCACGGCCCGCGCCTCGGCGGCCGCGCCGACGAGCATCAGCCCGTCCTCCCGCCGGAAGAGCACGCTGGGGATGACCGGGGAGTGGTCGCCGAGGCCGACCGTCTCGGCCCGGTCGTCACGCCAGACCGCGGCGGCGGTGAAGGTCGTGCCGACGTCGATACCCAGTGCGTAGGCCATCGGCTACCGGCCCAGCACCAGCGAGGTCGGCTGCGCGCTGGGAGTCCCGGGCCGCGGGCCGTTGCCGGCCGCGGTGGGTGTCGGCACGGGACGCACTATGGGGGTGCCCGTCGGCTCCACCGGGGCGAAGCAGACCGGGTCCCGGCCGAGCAGCCCGCTGGCCTTCTTCTCCGTGCAGTAGGCGTCCGCTTCCGCCCAGGAGGCGAACTGGCCGTCGAGGTAGATGATGAACTGCCCGGGGAACTGGCCGCCCAGGCGCTTCGAGGCGTCCGCGTCGGCCAGCACCGTCGTGACGCCGAGCGCCTGGTCGATCTCCGCCTTGCGCAGGAGTGGCTTCTGGGCGGCCTGCTCCGCCTTGTCGTCCTTCCAGAAGCTGCCGAGCACGACGTAGAAGCCCTGGGGCTCACGTCCCTGCCCGGTCTTCCCGCCCGGGTCGGTGGGAGTGGTGCTGGTGACGTCCGGGTCGGGTGTGGGCGTCGTCGTCGGGGTCGTCGAGCCGGTCGGCTCCGGAGTGGCCGGGCTGGCCCCGGCGTCCTGGCACACCGTCTCGGAGGCCTTGGATTCACCGCCCTCGTTGGAGGCGACGAGGCGGAAGCAGGTGTGGGCCCCGGCCGCCAGCCCCTCCCAGGTGTGCGCCGTCAGGGGGGCCTTCACCGGATGGAGTTCGTTGGCGGCTCCGTCCGCGTCCGAACCGACCAGCTTGTAGAGCAGGTAGTTCTCCGCGCTGGGCACCGCCGACCAGTTCAGGCTGATCGCGCCAGCCCCGGCGGTCTCGGCGGTCAGCCCGGTGGGCTGGTCCGGCCGGGTGACCTTGTCCGAGGCGAGCTTGTCGCTCGGCGTGGCGCGGGCCAGCAGGAGGACGGCCGCGGCACCGCCGACGAGTGCCAGCGCGCCGACCGCGGCGACGGCCCGCGACAACACGGGGACCTGCTCGAACACGAGCTCGACGGTTCCCTCGTCCGCCTTCTCGTCCGGGCCGGTGGCTCTGGTGTAGGTCAGCTGCACCGGCCGGGGGGCGACGGTGCCGAGCAGCGTCGGCACGCTGGCCCGCGCCTTCAGGTAGACCTCTCCGGTCTGGCCTGGGTCGACGACGATCTCGTGGGGCGCGAGGGCGAATCCGAGCTCGCGGCGCTTGTCGGACGCCGTCACCCGCAGCCGGGCCGCCACCGTGCCCCGGTTCTCGAACCGGGCCGTCCACCGGCCGGTCCAGCGGCCGCGCGAGATGGTCGGGGTGACCGTGGGAACGATGTCGTGGATCGCCCCGACGACCAGCTCACCCTCGTCGACCGCCGCGCTGTCGGGATGATCCTGGGAGGCGCAGCGCAGCGCGAACGGGACGATCCCCACCGGCCCGACCGGCGGCCGGAACCGGATCTGGACGGTGTTCCGCCCCTTGCGCACGACGGAGACGGTCGGGGGGATGACCTCGGCCCAGGCGGCAGCCGGGCCGAGCACCTCGAACGTGTACTGGGCGATGACGTCGGTGGCGTTGTGCACCGTCGCCGACGTCTGCACGGTCTCCCCGGGACGGACCTGAAGCCGGCGGTCCCGCAGCTCCACAACCGGATCCATCACGCTCCGCCCAGTTCCGTACGGTGTGCTTCGCAACCGTGACGCCCCGCACGGTACGGCCGCCCGTGCCGGCGGGGCCGGCACGGGCGGCCGCCTGCCCGCAGGTATCCGGAGATCGCCCGCCAGGGCGGGGTGTGCTGCCCTTTCGGGACCACAACCGCGAGGCCGTTTACCGAGGCACTCGACCTCCCCTAGCGTTCGCCGCGTGATCGTTCGGAGCGGCTCATGACCAGCCCGCCAGCGGCCGGCGCAGCGGCGGGGGACGCCGAGGTGACCTGGTTCCGTGAGTGCTTCGAAGCACTGCACGGCAACATCGGGCGCTTCGTCCGAGGGAAGCCGGAGGTCATCAGGCTCGCGCTGGTGTGCCTGGCCGCCGAAGGGCACATCCTGATCGACGACGTCCCCGGAGTCGGCAAGACGTCGCTGGCGAAGGCCATCGCGAGCTCGATCGAGGGCGGCCTGATGCGCCGCATCCAGTTCACCCCCGACCTGCTGCCGACCGATGTCACCGGGGTGCAGATCTGGAACGCCGAGAGCCGGGAGTTCGAGTTCCAACCGGGCGCGGTGTTCGGCAACGTCGTCCTGGCCGACGAGATCAACCGGGCCTCGCCCAAGACGCAGTCCGCGCTGCTGGAGGTGATGGAGGAACGCCAGGTCACCACCACGGACAGCATCCCGTACGAGGTGCCCCGGCCGTTCATCGTGATCGCCACCCAGAACCCCGTCGAGCACGGCGGGACGTACGACCTGCCCGAGGCGCAGATCGACCGGTTCATGGCGCGCCTGCACATCGGCTACCCGCGGTACGAGGCCGAGGTGGAGATCCTCGCCAACGGTGCCCGCGGGGTGACCCCCCGGTCACTGTCGCCGGTGGTGAGTATCTCGGACGTCCAGCGGATGACGCAGATCGTGCGCCGGATCCACCTCGCGCCGGCCCTGCTCGGCTACATCGTGATGATCGTTTCGGAGACCCGGCGGATCGGTGAGCTGCGCCTCGGGGTCAGCCCCCGCGGCGGGATGGCCCTCGCCGTCGCCGCCCAGGCCCACGCCGCCGCCGCCGGGCGGTCGTTCGTCAAGCCCGAGGATGTGCAGGCCCTCGCACCCTACGTGCTGGGGCACCGGATGCTGCTGCGGCCCGAGGCGGAACTGTCCGGGGCGACGAGCGAGAGCCTGCTCGGCGCGATCATGACCTCGATGCCGGTTCCCGACCAGCGCGTGTCCTCCTACTAGCCCGGCAGGGAACCGATGGGGTCCTCACAGGCAGCGGGCAGTGCGCGGATCACCGGATCCGGTGTCGCGATGGCGGCGGCCACAGCCGTGCTCATCGCGGCCGGGCTGGTGCTGGACTACCCGGAGCTGCTCGCCCTCGGCCTGGTGGCCGGGGTGGCGCTGCTGTGCGCCGCCGGCTGGATGACGGTGACACCGGACGTGACCCTGATCCGGGAGATCCACCCGCCCAGCGTGTTCCAGGGCGACGGTGCCCGTGCCCTGGTCACCGTCACCAACGCGGCGCGACGGCGCAGCCCGCCGATTCTGGCGGCGGAGACGGTGGGGGAGCAGACCGTGGCCGTGGCCCTGCCCAGCCTCGCGCCCGGCGCCCGGTTCCAGGCGGCGTACCCACTGCCGACCGACCGGCGCGGGGTGTTCGAGGTCGGCCCGCTCGTCGTCGGCCACACCGACCCGCTGCGGCTGCTGCACGTCGGGCGGGCCTTCCCGGACCGTTCGACGCTGAGGGTGCATCCCCGCATCCACCCGGTCGACCCGCTGCCGACCGGCGGCTCGCCGGACATGGACGGCCCGACCAGCGCGACCTCGCCGCTGGGCGGGGTCGCGTTCCACAGCCTGCGCGAATACGTCCGCGGTGACGACCTGCGGCTGATCCACTGGCGGTCCACCGCACGCACCGGAAAGATGATGGTCCGGCACAACGTCGTGCCGAACGAGCCGCGGATGACGGTGGTGCTCGACACCAGCACCGCCCCCTACACGGGCGACTACTTCGAGGATGCGGTGCGGGTCGCCGCGTCGCTGGCGGTGTCCGGCGCCCAGCACGGCTTCCCGGTGGAGCTGTGGACCACCGGAGGGCGGCGCGGGGCCGCCGAGAGCAGCCGGGACGTCACGGGCCTGCTCGACCTGCTCGCCGCCGTCCGGCCCGCCGACGACGACCCGGGGCTCGCGGAACTGACCCGGATGATGCCCGGAGAGGACGGCATGGTACTCGGCGTGGTCACCGGGCAGCCGCCCGGCGCCAGGCTGGGCGCTGTGTCCGCCGTGCGGTCGCGGTTCGCGATGGCGAGCGTGGTGTGCGTCGGGGAGGAGCACGGGCGCCCGGGGATACCAGTCCGCGGGGCGCTCACGGTGAACGTGCGGACCAGCGACGACTTCGCCGCGGTCTGGAACTCCTGGGTCCGGCGGTGAGCGGCCAGGAGGCGCCGCCGCCGGGCCGGCGGCGGGACGAGCCCTCACCGGCCGAGACGACCCAGCCGCTCCCGGTGCTCAACCTGCCCCCCGCGCCACCGCCACAGCCGGCCCGCGCACCCCGGCCACTGCCCCGCCCGCCGCAGACCCCCCCGCCCCCGCGAAGCCCGCGGCCGGCGCAGAACCCCCTGCCGGCGCAGAGCCCGCGGCAGCCGCACAGCCAGGGGCAGCCGCACAGCCAGGGGCAGCCTCAGCGCCCGCGGCCGGCTGCTCCGCCGCCCACCCGGCCGGCCGCCGGGTCCGCGCCATCGGCCCCGCCGCCGGCGTTCGCACCGGCCCCGTTGGCCCCACCGGCCTCGTTCGGCCCCACCGGCCTCGTTGGCCGCACCGGAGCCACCGGCCGCACCGGCTCCCTACGCCCCTCCGGCTCCCTACGGGTCGCCGGCCGGGTCTGCGCCTCCGGTTCCGGCCGTGCGGCCTGCCCGCCCCGGCCTGCCGGGCGATCAGCCGGTCCCGCCGGTCCCGCCGGAGCAGGGCGCGTCGGAGGAAGCCGGATCGGGCGGCCCGGCGCGGCGACGGCTGCGCCTGCGTCGCCCGCGATCCTCCCGGCGGACCACCTTCCGCCCACCGCCGCCGGCGGTCAGGTCCTTCCGGCCGGCCCAGGTCGTCCTCGCCGGGGTCCTCACCGCCCTGGTCGGGCTCGCGTTCGGCGGGCTTTTCGCCGGCGGCCCGGCCGGGCGCGCCACCCTCGCACTGGTGGCGGCGGCGGCCTGCGCCGCGGCACTGGGCTGTCTGGCCGGCGCGCGCCTGCGGCCGGCGCCGCTGGTCGTTCTCGCCGGAGTGTCCGGAGCGCTCGTCTTCAGCGTCCTCGTACTGTTCGCGGGCAGGCTCACGGACGGCGCGTCGGTCGTCACCGACTTCGGTGCCGCGGCCCGGGACGGCTGGGCGCGGCTGCTCACCGTCGGCCTGCCGGCCGCCCCCGACGGCGATCTGCTGTTGCTGCCCGTACTCCTGGTGTGGCTGGCGGCGTTCAGCGCGGCGGTGCTGGTCGTGCGCGCCGAGGCCGTTCTCGCCCCGCTCCTTCCCCCGCTGCTCGGCTATGTCGTCGCGTTGCTGCTGGTCGCGAGCCGGGGCCGCTCGTTGTTCGTGCTCACCGGGCTGATCGCCGTCGTCGGGCTGGCGCTCGCCGTGGTGCGCGCGGCCCAGCTGCCCGGACGGGGCCGGATCGCCGCGGTCGCGGTGGGCCTGACCGAGGACGGGACGGGAGGCCCGGGCGCTCCGGGGGGCGCCGGGGCCTCGGGCGAGGCGGACCAGGCGGGCAGTGACGGGAGTGCTCCGCCCGGCCGGGCAGGCCGTGGACGGTCGCCGTTCGGACTGCTGTCCCGGTCGCTGGCCGGGGCTCCGTCCTGGCGCCGGCCGCGAGCCGGCCAGCTGGCCGTCGGGATCCCGGCGGTGGCGCTCATGGCGGCGCTCGGCACCGGCCTCGCCGTCCTGTCACCGATCGCCGAGGGGAACGACAGGTTCGACCCGCGCGACCATCGGCATCCGCCCGTCGACATCACCTCGACGCTCAACCCGCTCGTCCAGGTCAAGTCCGCACGCGGCGGCGCCGAGCGGAAGCTGTTCACGGTGCGGCTGCCGAGCAACGACGGGAAGGTCGTCACCGACCGGATCCGCAGCGCGGTGCTCACGGACTTCGACGGTGCGACCTGGCGGGACGACAGCGTCTTCGTCCGTACCGGCAGCGTTCTCGGTACGGACGACGTCCCGGTGACCACGACCGGCCGCGAGATCCAGATGGACGTCACCGTCGAGGCCCCGGGCGGCCCGTTCCTGCCCACGCTCGGCCAGCCGACCGGCATCCGTGACGCCACCGTCAGTTACGCGTACCAGCCCAGCTCCGGGTCGCTCGCCGCGACGAACCCGCTGCGGGCCGGCGACCGGTATGTGCTCACCGCCCAGGTACCTGTCGCGGACGACCCCAGGCTCCCGGACGCCCACGTCGCCCGCGGCACGGAGATGGCCCCCTACCTGGCGCTGCCGGCCCACATCCCGCAGGAGATCACCTACGCCGCCGCGGACGCCGTGGGCACCGAGACCACCCCGTTCGGCAAGCTCACCTCGCTCACCGCCTACCTGAACAACTCCACGATGTTCCCGGTCGACCTCGACGCCCGCCCCGGCCACTCCCTCGGTGCGCTGAAGAGGTTCCTTGATCCGGGTGGCGTGAAGGCCGACCACCACGGCTACGTCGAGCAGTTCGTGACCGCGTTCGTGCTGCTGGCCAGGATCGAGAGCCTGCCGAGCCGGATCGCCGTCGGGTATCTGCTCGATGGGCGCGCCTCGTCAAAGGCGGGAGAGTTCACCGTGACCTCCCGTCAGGCGTTCGCCTGGCCGGAAGTCGCCCTCGAGGGAATCGGCTGGGTTGCCTTCGACCCCACCGACATCTCCAAACTCAAGGATCGGCTTCCCCCGCCCGACCCCGACGACCCGACCGGCGGCGACGGCGCGGCGCAGGCCCCCGAGGCCCAGGCGGCGGACGCCGTCGTCCGCCCGGAGCTCGACCGGTCCGCGGACCTCGGCGCCACCGGCGGTGGATCAGGCGCCAGCAGCCTGTGGTGGGTGCTGTTGCTGGTGCTGCTCGCGGTGGCCGTCACCGTCCCGGCCGGGATCGTGGGGGAGAAGGCCCGGCGCCGCCGCCGTCGGGCGCGGGCCGGGCCACCCGCGGCACGGGTGGCCGGTGCCTGGCGGGAGATCCGTGACCGCCTCGCCGAACGCGGGCTGGCCCGCTCCGTGTCACTGTCCGCGGACCAGGTCGCCGACCTGGCCGCCGCGCGGCGCGGTCCGCTGGTCGGTGAGCAGCTCGCGCTGCTGGCCCCGCTGGTCGGCACCGCCCTGTTCGGCGCGACCGAGCCGGACGACACCGCTGCGCGCCGGGCCTGGGAGCTCACCGCGGCGGCGAGTCGCGAGCTGCGCCGCAGTGACGGCGTCCGGCGCCGGGTCACCGCGACGCTCAGCCCGGTGCCGCTGCTGCCACGGCGACGCCGCTGATGAGCAGCACGGGCGGCTGGCCGCCGGCGGTCCGCGTACCCGCCGTCTGGTGGGCGCTGTGCGCCGTCCTGCTCGGCACCGCCGCGGTGATCGTCACGGCCGCCGACGGACCGAAGGCCCGCACGGTGGCCCTCGATGACGGCACCACCTGGCTGGTGTCCTCGGCGGTCGGCCAGGCGGCCCTGCTCGACGGCGCCTCCGCCCTGACCGACGGGGCGTCCGCCCAGGTGGTGACGCAGATCGCGGTGGGGCGCGGTGACCTGACCGCGGCCCGCTCCGGCGCGGACGCGTTCGTCGCCAACGCCACCGCGAACAGCGTGACCCGCATCGACGGCGCGACGTACCGCAAGACCACGGCACCCGCGCCGCTCGGGCGGGCTGGCGAGCCGCTCGCCCTGTTCCCCGGCAGGTCCGCCCTCTACGCCGTCAGCGCGACCGCTGGGCTGGTGACGATCGCGGACCCGGCGACACTGCGGGTCCGCGGACCCGAGCAGTCACTCGGCGCCCGGGTCCGCGAGGGTGCCGCGCTGGTCGACGGTGCCGGGCTGCTGTGGCTCATCGACAGTGACTCCGGTGACCTGATCCGTGTCGATGACTCCGGCAAGCACCCGAAGCCGTCCGGTGCCGACCCCGCCGCCGCCACCCTCGTGCTGGCCGGCGGACGGGTCGCGGTGGTGGACGCCGCGGCGCGAACCGTCCGTCCGGTGGGTGCCGACGGGGCGCCCGGGCCTGCGACCTGCCTGGACATCCGCCGTGGCGACGAGGTGGCGGTGACCGGCTCGCCGACACAGGACCGGGTGTACGCCGTGTCCGATGATCGCGGTGTGCTGCTGGTGAGCGACCTGGACCGGAGGTCCTGTAACCGGGCGGTGGATCTCGGGGCGGCCCGCCATCGTCTGGGCCCGGCACAGGAGGCGGCCGGCCGGGTGTTCGTCCCCGACTACACGACCGGCGAGGTCGCGGTGGTCGACCTGGCCAGCGGCCGGGTGGTGGCACGCCCGAAGGTGCTGGCAGGCGGGGGCGAGACGGTTTTCGAGCTCGTCCCGAGCTCGTCGTTCGTGTTCTACAACGACCCCGCCAGTGAGCGGGCCGGGGTGATCCGCCTCGACGGGACCACGGTGGAGATCCAGAAGTACGACCCGGAGCGGCCCGACGCCGGGCTCGTCCCCGGCGGCGGACCATCGGGCCCATCCTCCGGGCCGGGCGGATCGGGGTCGGGTGGATCCGGGCCGTCGTCCGCACCGCCGACCACTCCGCCCACCACTCCCGCCACTGCGCCGACTCCGAGCCCGCCGACTCCGAGCCCCTCGACCCCCGGCACCACCGGGACGGTCGCGATCGAGCTGTCGGCGGATCGGGCTGCCATCGGCGAGCAGGTGACGATGCGTGCTGTGGCGACCAACGGCACCCGGATAGGGACTGTGCGTTGGGGGTT
The DNA here is from genome assembly GCF_000177675.1 of Parafrankia sp. EUN1f. Lineage (GTDB taxonomy): Bacteria > Actinomycetota > Actinomycetes > Frankiales > Frankiaceae > Parafrankia. The sequence goes on along the minus strand of NZ_ADGX01000021.1, from coordinate 48,771 downwards.
CGACGACGGTTCCGCCGACGGCGGCGTCCAGGTCTCGCACAGCTGGTCGAAGGCGGGGCAGTTCACCATCACGGCCCGGGTCACCCTCGCCGACGGCCGCCAGGCCGCCCCCACCGCCCGGATCACCATCGTCGCCGGCATCCCGCGGCCGGACCCGACACCGACGCCAGGGCCGGACCCGACATCGAGCCAGTCAGGCCAACCCGACCACCCGACCACCACATCAACCGGGCCGACCCCAACCCAGACGACTCAGGGGTCGGAACCGCCTACCGCCGAACTCTCCCTGACCGAGTACGCCGGCACCGTCACCGCCGATGCGAGTGCTTCAAAAGCGAACGTATCCGGCGAGCAGATCGCCAGCTATGCCTTCAATTTCACCGGGACTTTCGGGGCACCTCAGTCGGCCCCGCAAGCCAGCAGGTACTTCAGCTACGGGACTTATCAGATCAGCGTTCGGGTGACCGACACCGCCGGGCGTACGGCCGAGACCACCCGTACCATCCTCGTCCGGGATTCGTCCTTCACCCTGATCATCACCCCCGAAGGGCCCGGCGGGGTCAGGGATTCGCGAGGCCAGATGTGCCTCGTGGCGGGGGCACGGGAGTGCACGGGAATCTGGGACCTGAACGACACGGTCACACTGACCGCGGTTCCCAACTCCGGAGCGACGTTCGTCGGCTGGTCCGGTGACTGCACCCCCCAGGGCCTCACCTGCACGGTCACCGCTACACGCAGTGACCTGGGTGTGACCGCCACCTTCGCCGAGCCGACGCCGAACCGGACGTTGTCGGTGACGGCCAACGGGCCGGGCCGGGTGACCGGCGGTGGCATCTCCTGCCCGGGCACCTGCTCGGTGCCTGTCGCGGACGGTACGTCGGTCACCCTGACAGCGGCCGGTGACGGCGGCGACTTCACCGGCTGGTCCGGCGACTGCTCCGGCACGCAGCCCTGCACCGTCACCCTGTCCGGCGGCGACCGTTCCGTGACGGCGACGTTCGTGGACTCGCTGGTGGCGTCCTTGCGCTGGGTGGACGACGGCTCGCCGCTGCCACCCTACGGCCCGATCTACGCGGTCCTCGACGCGTCGGCGTCGAGTGGCGCCGTCGCATACAACTTCGACTACGGCGACGGCACCGGCTCCACCGGATGGATCACGAGCTCTCGGGCCCCGCGGCACGCCTACAACACGGAGGGCCCGCCGGGCACCAGCTGGACGGCGACAGTGACCATACGTGATGCCTCAGGTCGGGAGAAGTCCGCGACGACGTCGATCTACGTCAAATGCTGCTGACGCTCGGGGGGATGCCGAGAATGACAACGCGGCGGCGATCCTTCGGCGGCCCAGGGACGGCTCGGCTGGTGCCGGCGCGGGTCATCTCGGCGCGGCTGGGATCGATGTTCCTCGCGCTCGTGGTCGTTCTCGGCGCGGTCGCTGTCGTCCTGTCGGGGCGCGGTGATCGCACGGTGAAGGTGTCGCTGCAGGACGGCGCGGCCTGGCTCGTGTCGTCGAAGGTCGGCCAGGCCGCGTTGATCGACGGGGCGTCCGCGCAGGTGGTGACACAGGTGCCGGTCGCCGGGGCCAGCGCGGATCTGAACGAGGCCCGACGGCGGCGCTGGCCGTGACACCGGCCTCGGGCGGTGCGCCGCTGGTCGTCAACGCCGACGCCTCCGGGTCGACAGCCGGCTCGGATCCGATCAGCGACTACCGGATCGACTTCGACGACAACGGCGCGGTCGCGACCTCGCGGACCGGTACCCACACCTACGCCGCGGCGGGAACCTACACCGTCCGGCTCACCGTGACGGACCAGGCGGGCCGGAGTGATTCGATGACGCGGCCGGTGACGGTCACCGCGGCGTCGGTGGCGCCGACAGTGCAGGTGACAGCCTCGACGGTGCCAGGGGAGCTGGTGGTGAACGCGACCGCCGCCGCGACCCCGGGCACCGCGGCGCTGCGCGACTACGAGTTCAGCATCGACCCCGCGGGATCCCCCGAGCACACGCAGCCGCAGGCGGAGAACACCGCGCGGTTCACGGTCCCCGCCGCCGGCACCTACCGGGTCAAGGTCACGGTCACCGACACGGCTGGGCTGACAGCAACGGACACCTCGCAGGACGTCGTGGTCACGGTCGCACGCCCGGAGCCCTTCGAGCTGATCCCACACGCGAGCAGCGCACTCTGGCGTAGTGGTGCGGGCACGCCGGCGTTCGGGCAGGAGGGCCAGACCCAGGGTGATGTCAACGTGAGCAACGGCGGGTACCTGTTGGAAAACAACACTGCTCCGACCTACATGGCAACGCATCCGAACTGGGCTTCGGACGGCTGGATAACCGGCCAGTTCGACCTTCCGCAGGCCATTGTCGACGGCCAGAGATTCCGTGCCCAGATTGGATTCGTCAAGGCTCAGCAAGGTAATGTCGGTCGGGTCCTGTTCAGCGTCAAGGCCGTTTACCCGGACGGTCGGGTGTCGGCTTCGCTGGTAAGTCGGGAAGACATCCAGTCCGACGGCTACATGCCGACTGTCGACGTCGATCTGTCCGGTGTCAGCGGCGCCACCGCAATTGTTATCCGGGTGGATGCGCTCGGCGACGCCGCACAGGACTGGGCTGCGTGGGTGAACCCCCGGGTCGAATAGCCGGCCGGCAGGCCGGTAGCCCGGGTGGGGCGAGTCCGAAGAGCTGGGATGTTCGTCGTTCTGGAGCCCGTCGCGGAATCCCGAGCCTCGGGCTTCCGTTGCCGTCGCTGCTTCCGGGGAAGAAGTGAGGATTTTGGCTGCGGCGGCAACCGAAATCCTCACTTCTTGCGGTTTGTCAAGTGACTTGCGCCCCATTTTAACATTTAGTGTGCATTGTCGGCGCCGTTCCCGGCCGATCAGCCCCCGGCGGCGGAGGTGTGCAGCAGGCCCTCGCAGGTGCGGCGCAGGACGGTCGCGGCGCGGCGGGTCGGCTGGGGGAGCAGGCGGTTCTCCGCCAGCCGGCGGTAGCGGTGCAGGGCGGCCAGCACCGCCGGCCGGATCTCGGCGGCGGCGGCGTCGGCGGGCAGGCCCAGGCGGGTTCGCACGTCCACCCCGGCGGCGCCGAGCAACCGTTCCATCTCGTCGCGCCGCTCACCGTCCAGGCCGCGCAGGTCGGCCGTGCCGGTGCGCAGCTCGCCGATCAGGCGCAGCTCGGCGAGCTCGTGCGCGCCGGCCTCGATCTGCTCGCGGCGGGCCCGCAACAGTGCCAGCAGGCGGGGCGGCGGGCCCACCGGCCCGTCCACGCCGGTGGCCGCGCCGGTGGCCTCGCCCGTGGCGCCTTCGCCGAGAACTCCGTCCAGGACGCGCAGCGCATGCTGGGCTTTGAGGACGTCGGCGCGGTCAGTGAACTGCCCGCGCAGCAGCGCGGTCAGTTCGGGCAGGCCGCTGCGGGCGGTGAGTTCGGTCGCGAGCCCGGCCGGGTCACGGGCGTACCCGAGCCGGGCCAGTGCCACGGCGAGACGTACGCCGGCGAGGCCGAGGCGGTCGACCAGCAGCGTCCGCAACGGCGCGGCGACGGATGTCGACGCGGCCGGGGCGACGAACCGGTCGACGGACAGCAGCAGGTCGTCGGTGTCCGCGGCGGGTTCGGCGGCGAGTGCCAGCAGCTGGCCGAGCTCGTCGCCCGACAGCCGGGTGCCGGCCTGGGCGAGCAGGCCGGCGACCGGCACCACGGTCTGCACAAGGGCTCGGACCCGTTCGTCGCGGCCGATGGCGGCGGCGGCCCGGCGTGCCACGTCCACGGATTCGGTGCGCCCGGGAGCGATCTCGTCGGCCCGGGAGAGCACCCCGATGGCATGCGCCGGGGTGGCCTCGCCGAGCCCGGTCCGCCGGAACGAGGCCAGGAAGTCGACATCAGCCGCGTGCAGGTGACGCAGCAGGTAGATGATCGCGTCCGCGCCGGCCAGCGCGGGGCCGGCCGGCCCGAGGCCCGACGTGCCTGTACCGGACGGCACGTCGCCGGGAGACCTGCCACCGGGCCGGCGGGTCGGTGTCTGCCGGGCGCCCCTGGTCAGGAAACTCTCCGTGCGGCGGGAGAGCTCCACGGACAACGAGGCGATGCCCGGCGTGTCGATGAGGGTGAGGCCGTGCAGCCGCGGGCTCGGCAGCTCGACCCGCAGAGCCTCCACGCCAGGGCCAGGGCCAGGGGCACCAGCTCCGGGGGCTCCCGTGCCCGTGGAACCGGCCCCGGGCAGCCCCGCCAGATCGACATGTGCGCTGCCCGCCGTGCGGCGCAGCCGGGCCTCGACCACCGACCCGTCCCGCAGGTAGGCCCAGGCCGCCTCGCGCGTTCCGGCGGCGTAGGAGGTCACGATCCGGGTGCACTCCGTGGCGTCGGTCGCCGCGATCTGCTCGCCCGCGAGGGCGTTGAGCAACGTGGACTTGCCGGCCTTGACCCGGCCGGCGAGCGCGACCCGCAGCGGTCCGTCGAAGCGGTCGACCTCCTCGCGCAGCACCGGTTCGGCGGGGCATCCCTGACAGGCGTCGAGCGTGTCGAGGAGCAGAGCGCGGACCAGTGCGCGCAGGCTGGCGGGGTTGCCTGGACCGGTGTTGCCGGTGTGGTCGGTCACTCGGCAGCTCCCCGTCCTGCCCGTCCCGCCCTGCCCGCTCGGGCCGCGCCGGCCGGGCCGCCGGCGCTGGGTGCGCTGGCGGCCTCGGTCACGGCGCGCAGCCGGGCGATGTCCCTGTCCAGCGCGGCGAGCCGGGCCTGGCGCGATTCCTCTGTTTCCCGACCGGCCCGCTCGGTGGCCGCCAGGTTGCGCCGCGCTTCGGTCGCCAGCTCCGTGGCCAGCCCGGTCAGGGCCTGGTGCAGGCTGACGCGAAGCTGTTCGCAGACGACGGTCGCGTCCTGCGCGATGATCCTTCCAGCCTGTTCTATGTACTGCCGCGCGGCCTCCTTGGCGTGCGCCTGGTGGGCGCGGCGTTCGTTCGCGCGGACGGAGGCGATCGTGCGCCGCCCGAGCATCACGAGCGCCCCGATTCCGACCGGGGCGAGCACCGTCGTGAGTGCGGCGAGCCCGGCGATGCTGGCAAGTGCCCCACCGGCCGAGACGATGACCATCCCGACACTCCCGCCGCGTGCGCCCTGTGCCAGCAGATCGAAGCCGGTCGACTGGGTGAACTCGAGGCCGCGGACGTCCTCGACCGTGGGCAGCGGCCGGTCGACCGCTGTGGCGAGCAGCTCCCGGACGGGGCCGGCGGCGGCTTCGAACGCCTGCGTGACGGTGTCGACGAGAGTCGCGCCTTCGGAGCGGATCTGCTGGCGGTGGTCCAGCAGGGTCTCGTTGACCGCTCGGAACAGCCAGCTGCGCAGCTCGTCCCACTGCTCGGCCGGATCACTCGCGGTGATCTTCTCCTCCGCTCTGGCGTGCAACGTCCGGATGCTGGCCGCCAGGCCGTCCCTGCACCGCAGGGTCATCTCCGGGTACTGCTGCGAAAGCTCCTGCCGCCAGACCGCGGCGGGCTCACCCATCCGACTCGCGTCGCGGACGGCGGCGGCCAGCCCGGCTGCCCGGTCGCCCGCGTCAGGCCGCGGATCGGCGAGTGCTGTCCGTTCGGTCTCCAGCTCGGTGAGCAACTGGCGCAGCACGTCGGCGGCGGTGGCGCGGGCCAGCTGCTCAAGGCGGGCCCGGCGCGGTGCGACGATCTCGTGGCGCAGATGGGTCACCAGCGCCGGGTAGCCGGACTCGGTGTCGAGATCAGGCCGGTGATCGCGCAGGGCGCGCAGCCGCAGCGGCGCACCGAGGGGGAAGACGGTGAGGTCCAGACCCGCGCGCCGCAGGTGCTCCCGGTTGGCCGCGACCACACGGCGCCAATGCGGACAGACGTCGATCTTGGTGATCGCGAGCAGCACGGTCGCGCCCTGCCGGACGAGTCGGCGGATCAGGTCCAGCTCGGGGGCGGTGAGTTCCTGTCCGGCGTCGGAGACGAACAGGACGGCGTCGGCGCTCACGGCCGCGTTCAGCGTCGCCGCTGCCCGGCCGTCGGTCAGCCCGCCGTTCAGCCCCGGGGTGTCGAGCAGGGTCAGACCCTGCGCCAGCAGCTGCCGCGGGATCCCGACCTGCGCCGAGCTCACCGGACCGGCGCCGGTGGCAAGGCCGGTGCCAGCGCCAGAACCTGGGCCTGAGGCAGGGGCAGGGGCAGGGGCAGAGCCGGTGCCGGCGTCGATCGCGAGGCGCGTCGCCGCCGGCGGGCCCTGGACGAGGTCGTGCAGCGCCTCGATGGACACCGCCTCGATGGACACCGCCTCGAGGGACGGCGCCTCGTCAGACCGAGCCTCGGGCGGTGGGGCCGCTGTGGGCGGTGTCCCGGCGGTCGGTGCGTCACCCGGGGAGGCCCGGCCGGCGCGCCGCAGTGTCGCGGTCGGGTGCGGGGCGAAGCCGACCACGGTTGGCACCAGCGTGGTCGAGATCGGGTCGGTGCCGCACACCGCCGCCCCCAGCAGGGCGTTGACCAGGGTGCCCTTGCCTTTCTTGAACTCGCCCGCGACGACCACCAGGGCGTCCGGTGTGACCAGCCGGCCGCGTTCCCGGGCGAGCCGCACCTGCAGGTCCGGCCGGCCTCGCCGCCCGGCCTCGGCAGCCACCGCGTCGAGCAGCCGGACCGCGGCCGAAGGCTGGCCGGCGGCCGGACGTGCCGGTGCCGGATGTACCGGTGCCGGACGTGCCGAACTTGTGTCCGCGCCGCGCCCCGTCATGAGCGTTCCTTGAGCGGTTCGTGAGGAGGAGCCGACCTTGAGCGCACTGTGCGATACGTGGTCGTCGACGACAGGGAGGACGAACCATGCCCCACCGCATCCGGGTGCTGCTCCGCGCCAGCGACCCGATCACTCAGGCCGGCCTGGCGGCGCAGCTGGGTGGCTGCCCGGAGATCGAGATCGTCGAGAGGCTGCCCGGAGCCGTCGCCGTGGGCGCGGGCGGGGCCGAGCCCGCCGTGGCCGTCGCTGGGGCTGTGACTGTGGCCGCCGGCGGGGGCGTGGCTGGGGCCAGGGGTGCGGCGGCTGTGGCCGCAGGTGTGGCCGCGGCCGCGGCCGGAGGCGGCGGATCCGGCGGGGCGGGTGCGGCCGGGCGGCCGTCGTACCTGCGTCCCGTCCAGCCGACCGGGGAACCCGACCGGGGTCGCGGGCGCGACGCCACACCGGGGCGGTCGGCCCACGATGGTGCGTCGGCGGCTGGGCTGAACCTGTCCGCCGCTGAGCCGGGGGCGGCCGACGTGGTCCTGGTGAGCGCGGAGAACGCCGACGAGCGCACCCTGCGGACGGTGCGTGAGCTGCAGCAGGGCGGAGTTCCCGTCGTGCTCGTCGTCGCGGAGCTGGAGGCCCACGACCTCACGGCCGCCGTGGAGGCGGGCGTCGTCGGGCTCCTGCGCCGCGCCACCGCCACCCCGGAAGCGGTGCTCGCCGCCGTGCGCGGGGCCGCCGTCGGTGAGGGCTACCTGCCGCCGGACATGCTCGGCTCGCTGCTGAGGCAGGTCCAGCAGGTGTCCACGCAGGTGCTGGCGCCGCGCGGGCTGACCTTCTCCGGGCTCTCCGAACGTGAACTGACGGTGCTGCGCCTGGTCGCCGAAGGGCACGACACCCAGGAGATCGGGCGGCGCCTCAACTACTCGGAACGGACCGTGAAGAACGTCCTGCAGGACGTCACGCGGCGGTTCGGGCTGCGCAACCGCTCCCACGCGGTCGCGTTCGCCCTCCGCCAGGGCCTGCTCTGACTCCCGAGTCAAAGGACCGTGTGTCCGTCGAGGCCGCCGGTACCCGTGTCCACATGATGGGTGAGGGAGGTACTGCCACCGGCACCGGCACCGGTGCCGGAACCGGTGCCGGCGGGGTCGAGGTGGTCGAAGGCCAGCGGGTCGAGACCGAGCTGGTGCTCCGCACCGTCGAGCAGGCCGTCACCGTCGGAGTCCATCAGGCTCGGGTCCGTCCCCAGCACCCGCTCCAGGTCGTCGGTGATCCCGTCGTGATCGCTGTCGAGCGCCGCCGTCGGCCCGGTCGCCCCGTCGAGGTGACCGGCACCGAGACTGTCCGGGTTCGTGGGGCTGCTCCCGAGGGCGAGCTCGGCCGAGTCGGGCAGCCCGTCATGGTCGGAGTCGGCGGATGTCGGGTCCGAGCCCACGCGCAGCAGCTCGTAGATGTCCGACAGGTTGTCGTGGTCGCTGTCGACGGCAGCGGAGTCCGTACCGAGCTGGCTCTCCAGCGCGTCGGTGAGGCCGTCGCCGTCGCCGTCCGCCCCGCCGGCCTCGGTGCCGAGCCCGCCGGCCAGGGACAGGGAGCTGCCCGAGTACCCGCCAGGCGGTGCCCCGGCGCCGACCGGGCCGGACAGCCCCGGCAGCACCGCGGCCCGGTTCAGCCAGTCGCCGCGGTTGTCGAACACGCCGACCCCCAGGCGCGAGTTGCGCGCCTCGATCGTGCGGCCGTCACCCAGGCTGATCGCCACGTGGCTGATGTAGCCGTTCGGGTCGGCGCGGAACAGCAGCGCGCCCGGGGTGCGCAGCGCGTCGTCGACGGAGATCTCGTGCCCGTGGGTGCGCAGCTCCTCGTACTGGGCCGCGGCCCCGTCGGGGATCTCGACACCCGCCTGCGCGGCCGCCCACTGGGTCAGCTCCGAACAGTCGAACGCGGTCGGGTCGGGGTCGTCGAGGTGCGCCTCGGCCCCGTAGACGTACTTGTCACCGGCCTGCGCGAGCGCTGCCTGCAGAAAACGGGCCGTCGTCTCGTCGAGGTGGCCGTCGCCGGCGTCCCCGGCGGCGGTGAGCTGATGGCCGTAGCCGGCCGTCCCCGCCCAGTTGCCGTGGGCCTGGCCTTCGCCGGCCAGCTGGGCCGCCCGCTCGGCCTGGGCACGGTAGTCGAGGTAACGGGCGTCGTCGAGGCCGTGGGTGGTGGTCCACGGCGAGACGTCCCGGCCGCCGCGGGAGACCTCGTAGGCGAGCTTCGCGTTGACCGCGGGGTCGTAGGCTTTCTGGTCGGCCCACTGGCGGTGGGCGTTCATGTTGATCTGCCACAGGCCGCGGGAGTCCTCCCCGCGGGTCGCGTGGGCGGAGCCGTCACCGCCCGACTCGGCCAGGGCGATGGCGGTCATCGTCACCGCCTGGTCCGGAGTGAAACCCGCCGCGCGGGCGTAGCCGTAGATGTCCGCGGCGCTGTACCTCGCCATGAGCTGACGCTACGTCGATCACGCGGCCGGCGGAACCGTCGCACGCGCAGATGTTTCGCCTCGTCTCGTTGCCCGAACGCGCAGCCCGAAGATGCGGCACGAACGGGCAGCGCGGACGGGCCGGGTGCGTTCTTGCGGCGGGCGGTGCCCGGATGTCACCGTCTGAGGCGATGATCCATGACGTGGACGCGACGCTCGCCGCGCTGCTCGCCGCCGAAGCCGTGGCCGGCGGTGACACGGAGGTCCTCTTCGACGCTCCGACCCGGGAGTGGGCGGCCCGGCGCGGTGGGCCGTGCATCGACGCGTTCCTCTACGACATCCGGGAGGATGTGGCGCGCCGCGAGATCGCCTTCGAGCAGGTCCGGGACGGCGCCGGCCGGATCGTCGCGCGCCGGCCGCCGCCGCGCCGGCTGCGGCTGTCCTATCTGCTCACCGCGTGGACGTCCCGCCCGGAGGACGAGCACCGGCTGCTCTCCGCCCTGCTCGCCGCGCTGCTGCGGCACGACGCGGTGCCCGCCGAGTACCTGCGCGGGGCGCTGGTCGATCAGCCGATCCCGGTGCTGCTGCAGCTCGCGCTGCCCACCGGCGCGGACCGCGGCATCGCCGACGTGTGGAACGCCCTCGGCGGTGAGCTCAAGCCGTCGTTGGACCTCGTCGTGGTCGCGCCGTTCGACCCCGCCCGGGTGGAACCGGTGCGCAAGCTGGTCGCGGCCGACCCCGAGGTGCACCTGCGCGCCTCGGCCACCGACCCGCGCGCGCCGGCCGCGCCGCCACCGCCCGGGAGCAGGCCGGCGGGCGCCGGTCCGCGGACCCGGCGCGTCCAGGAGCTCTGAGCGCCACCCGTGCACGGGGACGACTCGCTGGCCGATCTGCTGGGCCGGCTCGCCGTGGTCGAGGCCCAGGTCCGCGGGGCCGTCGCCGCCCGGCGCGCCGTCGACCCGGAGCCCGACGACTCCTTCCGCGGCCTCTACCTCAGCGACAGCCACATCGACGCCCTCCTGCTCCGCACCCCGACCCAGGCCGCGCCGGCTCCGCCGGGCGCACCCGGCCCGGCCGATCCGGCGGATCCGGCTTCAGGCGATCAGAATGCGGGTTCGGACGATCTTGCGGCCGAGGTGGAGCGGGCCGCCGCGGTGGCGCGGGAGCGGGGCAGTCGGCTGCGGCTTCGAGAGCTCGCGGGCAGCTGCGGGCTGAGCGGGCTCGATGTCGACATCTTGCTGGTCGCGCTGGCCCCGGACCTGGACGCCCGGTTCGAGAAGTTCTACGGCTATCTGCACGACGACGTGACCCGCCGCCGAGCCAGCCCCGGCCTCGCCCTGGAACTGTGCGGGCGTTCGCCGATCGACGGCGCGGCCCGCGCCCGGTGCGCGCCCGGCGCCCCGCTGCTCGCCACCGGACTGCTTGTCGTGGAGGACGCCGACCGCCCGTTCCTGACCAGGTCGCTGCGCGTGCCGGACCGGGTCACCGCCCACCTGCTCGGCGTGGACGACCCGGGCCCGGTGCTGGCCGAGGTGCTGACCGACGCTCCGGACGTCGACGATCCGGTGGTCCGGCGGGTGGCCCGCTTCCTCAGCACGCCACCGCGCCCACCGCGCCTGCCAGACCCGCGGGTGCTCCAGGCTCGTCCGGCGGCCGACGCCCGGACGTCCGACAACGGGCTGGACGAAGCCAGGCCGGACGGTGTCGAGCCTGTCGACCCGAGGCTCGTCTACCTGCGGACCACACCCGGTGCGGACGGGCTCGCTGCCGCGCTGTCCGCCTGCCGCCGGGCCGGGCGCCGCGCCATCGGCCTGGATCTTTCCGCGCCGGGACTGGCCCGTGTCGCGGACCCGGCCGGAGGGGCCGCCGGCAGTGGCGACGTCGGGGCGGGCGAGGGCGGGGAGACCGGCACGAGCGGTGGCTCAGGCTCCGCTGCGGTGCCGACCGCCGACCGGCTCGGCGGTGTCGCGGCGACGCTCGCCGTCGCCGTCCGGGAGGCACGGCTGGCCGGGGCCGTGCTGGTCGCCGGCCCGACCGGGATGCTCGACCCCGCGGCGCGTGGGCTGCTTGTCCGCGCCGCCGCCGGAGGCGATGGGACGCTGCCGCCTCTGCCGGTGGTGCTGTACGGGCGGGGGCGTGGGATCCGGAGACCCCCGGACCGGTGCCGTTGATCGATGACGTGCTTCCTCTGGGGGCCGGCGCGCAGGCCGCGGTGTGGGCCGCCGAGCTGGGCGCGCCGATGCCCGGCGAGCTCGCATCCCTGCGGCTCGCGCCCCGCCAGGTGCGCCGGGCGGTCGTCGCCTCCAGGCTGTCCGCCCGCGTCCTGGAAGGTGGCCCGGAGCAGGATGCGCCGGAGCTGCCGGAGCTGCCGGAGCTGCCGGAGCTGGCGGAGTTGCAGCCGTCGCCCGAGCCGCAGCCGTCGCGGGAGCCGCAGCCGTCGCCCGAGCCGCAGGGGTCACAGGCGGCGCGGCCGGTCGCACCGCCGCGGGTCGAGTGGCTGGTCGCGGCGGCACGGGCGCAGAACGCCACCGGGCTGGAGCGGCTGGCCCGCCGGATCAGCCCTGCGGTCGGCTGGGACGACCTGGTGCTGCCGCCGCGTACTCTCACCACCCTGCGCCACCTGGCCGGACGGGCGGCCCACCGCGGCCGGGTTCTCGACGACTGGGGGCTGCGTCGCGGCGGTGGCCGAGGTGAGGCCGTCACCGCACTGTTCGTCGGCGAGTCGGGCACCGGCAAGACCATGGCGGCGGAGGTCGTCGCGGGCGCTCTCGGTGTCGACATGTACGTCATCGACCTGTCCGGGGTCGTCGACAAGTACATCGGCGAGACGGAGAAGAACCTGGAACGCATCTTCGTCGGCGCGGAGGGGCTGAACGCGGTGCTGTTCTTCGACGAGGCGGACGCTCTTTTCGGGAAACGTTCCGAGGTCTCCGACGCCCGCGACCGTTACGCCAACGTCGAGGTCGCCTACCTGCTGCAGCGAATCGAGTCGTTCGACGGGGTGGCCGTCCTGGCGACGAACCTGGCCGCGAACCTTGACGACGCGTTCCGCCGCCGGTTGTCGGTGGTCGCGGAGTTCACCCGGCCGGACGCCGAGCAGCGCCTCGCCCTGTGGCGGCGGATGCTCGCCGGGGTGCCGCTGGCCACCGATGTGGACCTGGAGTTCTGCGCGAAGGCCTTCGGGCTGGCCGGCGGCGACATCCGCAACGCGGCGGTGACCGCGGCCTACCTGGGCGCGGCGAACGGCCAGGTGGTGGACATGCGCGAGATCGTCACCGCGGTCGCGCTCGAATACCGCAAACTCGGCCGCCTCTGCCTCGCGGACGAGTTCGGCCCTTATTTCCCGCTGATCCCACGCTGAACACCGCGAGTGAACCGGTGGCTGCCCGTTCGGGCAACCTCCCGCGTGCGGACGGGCACCGAGGTTTTCGCGTGCTGGCAGAACGGCCACACTGTTTGGTGGAGATGTCGGCCCGCGGAAAGCCGTCCGTCTTCTGGACGTCCATTGTCCGCGGGCGGGGCGGCGCTGCCTGCTGGTGGGAACCGATCGATGCGTCCGTCTCCGGGAGGAGCCTTCCATGGAACACGAGCAGCTTGACGGCCGCTCGGCGGCGCCGGCCGTGCGTCGGCCCGCCGCGGTCGGCCGGGAGCGGGTTCCCGCCGCCCTCCATGTGCGGGTGGGCAATGCGGCGTTCGGGCGCATGCTGCAGGTCGGTTCCTCGATGGCTGAGGGCGGCCGGTCCTCCGGGGCCGCGATGGCGGTGTTGCGTAGCGCCCTGCGGTCGCAGGGCGCCGGCCCGCTGGACCCGGAGATCGGGGCGGCGATCGAGGCGCGGCGCGGAGCGGGTGCCCCGCTGCCCGAACCGGTGCGGGCGGAGATGGAAGGCCATCTCGGCGCAGACCTGTCGGCCGTGCGGATCCACACCGACGGCGCGGCGGCGACCCTGAACCGAGCGGTGCAGGCGGAGGCGTTCACCACCGGCACCGACGTCTTCTTCTCGCCCGGGCGGTACGACCCGACCTCGCCGACCGGGCGCGGTCTGCTGGCCCACGAGCTCACCCACGTCGTGCAGCAGACGAGCGGTGCCGGCGGGCCCGGCGGCACGGTCAGCCATCCGGACGACCCTGCCGAGCGGGAGGCCGCCGCGGTCGGCGCCCAGGTGGCCCGTGAGGCCGCTCCGCTGCCGGAGGAGGAAGAGCCCGCGGAGGGCATGTGAGCACGGGATCGGCGCTGATGCCGCCCGCCGCGGCTGACCGGCGTTCGCCAGCCGACCGGCACCCGGCAGCTGTCCGGCACCCGGCGGCTGACCGACCAGGGCCGGCTGCCAACCGGATGGCATCACCCCGGTCAGTTCCACCCCCGGGGCATCCGCTGCTCGGCCTGCAGCGCAGCGCCGGGAACCGGGCGGCGGCCATTTTGCTGCGTGAGCAGCGTGAGCAGACAGAGTCGGACGGGCGGCTGCGCGCCGGGGTGCCAGGGCTGGCCGTGGCGAAGCCGCCGGTTTCCTGCCAGCCGTCGGCGTACCGCCACTCCTCGGCTTCCCAACCCGCTACGGCGTCCCAACCCTCCACGGCACCTCAGCGGCCTTCACCGTCCCGCCAACCCGCGGTGTCCCGGGATCCGGCGGTGTCCCGCCGGCCGGCGCCCGCGGCGAACGGCGCGGCGGTGACGGTGGCACGCGGCCTGCTCGACGACGTGACCGCCGGAGTGTCCGACCTGGCGGCGGGGGCGCGGGACAGGGCACTGTCCGGGCTGACGTCGTACGCGCACCGGATGCCCGCCTACAAGCTGCTCGGTGTCGTCCTCGGCCGGGACGTGCTCACCGGAACCGAGGTGCCGCGCTCCGCGGCAACCCTGGTCGGCGGCTTCCTCGAGCTGGTGCCGCGCGGCCAGGAAATCTTCGAGAACCTGAACCGGTCGGGCGCGCTGGAGCGGGCGTCCGCCTGGTTCGAGGCTGAGGTGCCCAAGCTCGGGCTCAGCTGGGAGGCGATCCGCGCCCTGTTCAGCCGGGCCTGGGACGCGCTCGACATCACCGACCTCGCGGACCCGGCCGGCGCCTGGGCGAAGATCGCCGGCGTCTTCGGGCCGCCGCTGCAGGCCCTGCTCGGCTTCGCCCGCTCGGCGGCCGGCAAGGTGATGGAGTTCGTCTTCGAGGGCGCGCTCGCGCTGGCCGGCGGTGCCGGCGAGCAGGTGATGGCCATCATCCGGCGTGCCGGCGACGTGCTCGGCACGATCGTGAACGACCCGGTGCGTTTCGCGGGCAACCTCGCCGCCGCCGTACGTACGGGCCTGGGGCAGTTCGTCGGCAACATCGGTACGCATCTGCAGTCCGGGCTGCTCGGCTGGCTGACGGGCGCCCTGCGCGGCGCGGTGCGCATACCCGCCCGCCTCGATCTGAACGGCATCGTCTCGGTCGTGCTGGACCTGCTCGGGCTGAGCTGGTCGGCGTTGCGCACCCGGCTGGTCCGGCTGCTCGGCGAGCGGGTCGTGCGCGCGATGGAGACCGCCGTCGACTGGGTGCAGCGGATCATCACCGGTGGGCTCGGTGCCGTCGTCGACAAGATCATGGAATCGGCGACGGGCCTGCTCGACACGGTGCTCGGCGGCATCCGCGACTGGGTGGCCCGCTCCGTGGTCGGCGCCGCCGTCACCCGGCTGATCTCGATGTTCAACCCGGCCGGCGCCGTCATCCAGGCGATCATCGCCGCCTACAACACGGTCCAGTTCTTCATCGAACGGGCCCAGCAGCTCGCCGCCTTCGCCACCTCGGTCTTCGACTCCATCGCCAAGATCGCCGCCGGCTCTATCGGGGACGCCGCGAACGCCGTCGAGCAGGCACTCGCCCGCAGCGTCCCGGTCGTCCTCGGTTTCCTCGCCCGCCTGCTCGGCCTCGGCGACATCGCCGCCCCGGTACGGGACGTCGTCGGCCGTGTCCGCGGCGTCGTCGACGGTGCCCTCGACCGCGTCGCCGACTGGCTCGCCTCGCTGGGCCGGCGCCTCCTCGGCAGGCTCCGTCCGGGGCGCGACGAAGAAACCGGCACGGGCGGGGAAACCGCGGCGGGCGCTGCGAACGGGACGAACATACGGCGGCCGGGTGCCGGCGGGACGATCGCGACCGCCTCGGTGACCGCGGCCGGGCACGCCTACACGGGCCGCGTGGTTGTTGCCGGCGGCCGCCTCGAAGTCAGGGTCCAACGCACCGAGGTGAAGGGCAAGGAGGCCGCCGAGGAGAGCGCAGAAGACACACCGAGCCCGGCGGCGGCGGCCAGACTGCGGGAGGCCGCGAGCGTCATCGGTCAGATCGAAGCCGTGGTCCCGGAACAGCGCGGCGCCGATGCTGACAGCGCCGACGCGGCGCCCGCAGTGGGGCCGGAGCAAGTTGCAAAGGTCCAGAGTGACATCACCTCGGTGATGAGCGGTCCCATATCCGATGCTGCCGTCGCCGATGCCGAGGCTCGGTCGAGGGTCTCGGACCCCGGAGGGGCCCTGCGTGGCGCGGAAGCGACGGATGGGCCGGTCGTCGCCGATACGGCGCCGGCCAAGGGACTCCTCGCGCCGGATACTCGGACGGGAACAGTCTGGGACCAGGTCAGGGGAACTCAGCCGGAGTACCCTGACACCGCGATACCAAGATCTTTCGAGATGGACCTGGGGGCCCAGAAGGTATGGGTGCATCCCAACGCGACAGAGCATCTGTTTGAGTACGCCATTAGTTCCCGGTTGGGGGACAGGGCGCCGCAGCAGCGGAACCTTTCGATGCAGGCGCTGCTCGGCAGCCTTCGGGCCGCGGTGGCCGAGGCTGTGAAGGACGGTGTCCCGCTCAACCGTATGATTTTGGTGGCGGACTGGGAGCTGAAATTCTCCCAGAGGGACGTCGACCCGCTACCTGTTCTGAAGCATGCTCTCCGGCGGAGGTGATTTGATTTCGATGATCCCGGTAGTCGGTGCGGTGGACTGTCAGGGTGTGGCCGTTGAGGTTGATCCGTGGATCCCGCTTACTGTACGCTGGTCCGTTCCGCTGGTGGGAACGGTGATTTATCTAAGAATATCTGGTGATGGTGGCGGTGAAGTCGAAATAAAGGTTGACTCCGGTGTGGGTTGTATTCTCGGGCTTGTTGTCATAGATCTTCCTCCGGTGCGGGAGGATGATGTTAGTTTCGGTATTCCTGCTCAAGGTGGTTGTCGGGCTCCGCTCGTCGATCTCGGAATGTGGGAGTGGAAGAGGACGCCGGACTACACGGAGATCGCAGGCAGCGGTGTCGTGTTCCGGCAGGCGCCGCTGAGACTGGATCAGGGTGACGGCAATGTCTTGCTGAGATTCGCGGACGAGCCGACCGTCGACTCCATCGGGTGCGGCAGCGTGCGGGTGGGGCTTACCGCGGGCGGGTTTCTGGCATCCGTACTCGTCGAAGGCGCCACAGTGTGACTGGCAGGACTGCAGGACGACGGCCTGGCCGGCATCAGCCACGAAAGTCCATCTGATCGCGCCCGATGACTGCACGATCGGGCGAGAGCTGGTGCCCGGGATGGTGCTCCGTTGGACGTTGGCCTCGATCTGCCGGCCGGTGATGATCTGATCATCCGCTGTCAGGTGAGGAGGGCATGGCATGCCGAACTACCGGTCGCCCGGCGTCTACGTTCAGGAGGTCGAGGCGGGGTCCCGGCCGATCGAGGGCGTCGGCACGGCGGTGGCGGCATTCGTCGGCTTCACCGCGCGCGGGCCGCGCAACACCGCGATCCGGCTGGCCAACTGGGGGCAGTACGTCGAGAACTTCGGCGACTTCGTGCCCGGTGCGTACCTGCCGCTGGCGGTCTTCCAGTACTTCAACAACGGCGGTGGGGCCTGCTACGTGGTGAGCGTCGGCTCCGGCGGGGAAGGCGCCGCCGCCGGGCCGGTCGCGGAGCTGACCAGCGCGAGCAGGCCCGGGGTGGGTGTCTACCGGATCGAGGCGGTCGACCCGGATGTGCGCGGCAGCCTCGCCGTGCAGATCACCTCGGCCGGTCGGCCCGCCCAGGAGACGTCCGCCGGCCCTGACGGCGGTGCGTCCGACGGTGGCGGGAGCGCTGAGGCAACCGGGGCGAGCGGCCCGGCGGGAGCCGGCTCCGTCGGCGCGGCCGGGGACGCCGGCCGGCATCTCACCGTCACGGTCATCCGGGACGGTGAGCACGTCGAGGTCTTCGAGGACGTCACCACCCGGCGCGGGCGGCGCAACCTGGCGACCATCGTCAACGAGGGGTCGGAGCTCGTCCGGGTGACCGAGCTCGAAGGCGTCACGGCGCTCGACCGGGCGCCGACGTCCGGTGTGGTGGCGCTGCAGGCGCCCGCACCGTCGCCCGTGCCGCGGGCCGGCGCCGACGACTTCATCGGGAAGGTCGCCGAGCGCACCGGCGTCGCCGGCCTCGCCGCCTGCGACGACGTGACCATGGTGCTGGTGCCGGACCTGTGGTTCGCGTTCCAGCAGCAACAGATCAGCCTGGATGTGGTGCAGGCCGTCCAGCGGGCGGTCATCGACCACTGCGAGAGCGCCGGTGACCGGATGGCCATCCTCGACCCGCCCCCGGGCCTGAACGCCCAGGCGATCCGGGACTGGCGCCGGGAGCAGGCCAACTTCGACTCCAAGTACGCCACCCTGTACTGGCCCTGGGTGTCCGTCTTCGACCCGGTGGAGGGGCGCAGCCGGTTCGTTCCGCCGTCCGGTTCGGCGGCCGGTATCTGGAGCCGCAGCGACGACACCCGCGGCGTGCACAAGGCACCGGCCAACGAGGTGGTGCGCGGTGCCCTCGGGCTGGAGCTGAACATCACCAAGGTGGAGCACGACGAGCTCAACCCGGTGGGTGTCAACGTGATCCGCGCGTTCCCGGGCCGTGGCATCCGGGTGTGGGGGGCGCGCACCCTCTCCTCGGACCCGGCCTGGCGCTATGTCAACGTCCGGCGGCTGTTCAACTACCTGGAGGCGTCGATTCTCGGCGGCACCCAGTGGGCGGTGTTCGAGCCGAACGACCTCGATCTGTGGCAGCGGCTGCGGCGCACGGTGTCGGCCTTCCTGCTCGGCCTCTGGCGGGACGGTGCGCTTTTCGGGGTCACCCCGGACGAGGCCTTCTACGTCAAGTGCGACGAGGAGACGAACCCACCGGGCGTCGTCGACTCCGGCCAGGTGATCATCGAGATCGGGGTCGCGCCGGTGAAGCCGGCCGAGTTCGTCGTGTTCAAGGTCGCCCAGATCACTCTCGGCGCCGAATAGCAAGCCGCCGCAACGGCCACCTGACCACCCGACGAGTTCACCGGAAACCCGGACAGGAGAGACGTCGTGCCCATCGGCGAGGACGCGCTCGGCAACTACGCCTACCAGATCGAGATCGACGGTGTGGCGATCGCCCAGTTCAAGGAGGTCTCCGGGCTCAGTGCGGAGATCCAGGTGATCGAGCACAAGGAGAACAAGAAGGGCGGTATCCCGGTCATCAAGAAACTGCCCGGGGCCCGCAAATGGGGCGACATCCAGCTCAAGCGCGGCAAGACCGATGACCCGGGCTGGTGGAAGTGGATCAAGCAGGTGCAGGAGGGGAAGATCGACGAGGCGCGGAAGAACGGCTCGGTGGTCCTCTACGACTACACCCGCGGTGAGAAGGCCCGTTTCAACTTCATCAACGCCTGGCCGTCCAAGGTGAGCATCGGCAGCCTGCAGGCCGGCGGAAGCGAGATCACCATCGAGGAGGTCACGCTCGTCCACGAAGGCCTGGAGCTGGCGTGACCACAAACGCCGCCGGGCTGGTCACCGAGTTCGCCTTCGCGCTGCCGCGTGGCTATCTGGACGCCGACGGCCAGTTACACCGCGAGGGCGTCATGCGGCTCGCGACGGCGCGGGACGAGATCCTCCCGCTGCGTGATCCGCGGGTGCGGGACAACGAGGCGTACCTGACCGTGCTCCTGCTGTCCCGGGTGATCACCCGCCTCGGATCGCTCACCACGATCACCCCGGCCGTCGTCGAGGGGCTGTTCGCCCCTGATCTCGCGTTCCTGCAGGACCTCTACCGCCGGATCAACCAGGAGGGGCACACCCACGCCGCGGTGAGCTGCCCATCCTGTGAGCACGCCTTCACGGTCGACGTGGCAGGTGGTGCACCGGGGGAATCCTGACGTACGCGGCCGAGGACCTGCTCGAGGAGGTCGCGTACCTGGCCGCCGGCTACCACTGGTCGCTCGCGGACATCCTCGACCTCGAGCATCCCGACCGGCGGTATTTCCTCACCGCGCTGACGAAGCTGACCGACGAATCCGGAGGGCTGGACTAGGCGATGCTGGGTTCGGGCCTGGGCGCATGGCTGCGCCGTCGATCGGATCGCCCCCCGTCGGCCGGTGAGGCCAACGGGGGTTCGCGCGCGGTGGGGGAGACCGCCTCCGATGGCAGCGGCCCGGGCGGTGTTCCGGGAGGAGGCGTGCTGCCGACGCCGGCCGCGTGGCGTTCGCTACCGCCGATCCGGCCCGCCGGCCATCCGGTGACCGCCGATGTCACCGGTTTCACCCGCGGACTCGGCAGCCGCAGCCCGGCCCCGATCGTCCTGCGTGCCCTGGCCCACGGCGTGGACCCGCGTGCGCCGTCCGGAACCTTCCGGCCCAGCCGCATCGGGCCAGCTTCCCCGCCGCCGTCCTCCGCGCCGCGGATCCCCGCGCCGCCGGTCGCCACACCGCCGCCGGCCGCCGACCGTTCCGCGGTCGCCCGATCGGCGGGCGAGTCGGCCGGCAGGTCGGTTGTCGGATCGAGCGCCGGGGCGCTGCCGTCGGCCGGTCAGGCCTCGCCCGGCTGGCGGCGCCGGCGGCTTGCCCGGTCGGTGGGTGACCTTTCGCCGGCCGGCGCCCCGCCATCACCGACCGCACCTTCCGCACCTTCCGCACCTTCCGCACCTGATCGGGATCGAAAGTCCGGCGAGGCGGCTGCGGGCGGCCCGATGTCAGATGATGCGATTCCGCTCGCCGCCGCTCCGCTCGCCGCGGCTCCGATGCCGGTGTCTGTACCTGTGCCTGCTGTACCTGCTGGTCCCACACCGCCGCCCCGCCGGCTGGTTGCGAGCTCCGGACCGCTACAGTCCATGCGCCTTGCCGCCGAACTGCCGCCGCCGATGGTCCGCGTGCTGCGCCGGCCGCAGCCAGGCACCGTGGCGGACGGGGACATCACCGGTGCCGGCGCGCGCACTCCGCAGCCGCGGGACGGTGTGACCGCCGAGAACGACGGCCTGCCATCAGACGGGCCTCGCAGTGGCGGGGGCGACTCCGGACTCGGAGATCACGGCAGTGACGCCGGCGGACGGCCGCCCACGCCCGTGGCGCGAGCGGCTACGAACCCGCTGCCACCGTCGGCGGCCAGCACGGAGGCGGCGCCGTCCGGCGTCGGATCGCCGGACTCGCTTCCTGGGCTCCGTGGCCTCGGTGTCCCGATCGGACCGGCGCGGGCTGATCTTCCACGGCGGGGTCGTGTCATCGAGACTCCGTCGGTCGCCCGTTCCGCAGCGGAGACGGCGCCCGGCGGCCGTCCGGCTGGCCGCCGGGCCGGCCTCGGCCTGCCGGTCTCGCGCCGCCCCGTCGTCGACCCCGGAAGCAACGACTCCGGAAGCAACGACTCCGGAAGCGACGGCTCTGGAGGCGACGGCCCCGGAAACGAGGGTCCGGGAGGCGGTGGCGCTGGCAGGTCTGATTCTGGAGACGGTGGGCGGCAGGCCGGCGCTCCTTCGCCGTCGGGGCTGACCGCAACGCCCGGAGGAGCGGCGCCCACGCAGAGCGCAAGCGGCACGTCCGCCGTGTGGCGGGCCGGGCTCCCGGAGCAGCAGCTCCCGTCACCGCCCTCGCAGCCACCCGCCAGGTCGGCGCCACCGGTGAGCCGGGCAGCGCGTTCCGCAGACGTCGACCCGTCCGCGGCACCCCTGTTCCCGGCCACATCCACACCGGAATCGGTGGGACGACCGCCGGCATCGTCCGTGTCGGCGGAACTGGACGTTCCACCGCAGGCAGGCGTCGCACCGTCGTTGGACGTCCCGGCTGTGCCGCCCCCGGACACTCCGGTGTTCTGGAATGCTCCGCCGATTCCTCTGGCTATCCCAGCCGTGCCGGGGGCGCCG
The DNA here is from genome assembly GCF_000177675.1 of Parafrankia sp. EUN1f. Classification (GTDB taxonomy): domain Bacteria; phylum Actinomycetota; class Actinomycetes; order Frankiales; family Frankiaceae; genus Parafrankia. The sequence goes on along the minus strand of NZ_ADGX01000021.1, from coordinate 27,514 downwards.
GCGGTGTCCGATGGCAGGGCGTCGTCCGATGGCAGGGAGTCGTCCGATGGCTGGGAGTCGTCCGATGGCTGGGCGTTGTCGGAGGGGCGGGCGGCTTCGAGCGCGCCGGCGGACCTGACGGGAATGGCTGGCAGGGCCACTGCCGGGACGCCGCAGCGAGCCACGACCTCGTCGAAGGACCGTCCGGTGGCACGCGTCGTCCAGCCTCCGCTGGCCGGCCCGGTCCCGCTGGTTCCGCGCGTCCAGCGGGTGACTCGTGTCGCGGCGCGGGCTGATACCGGTGTCTCCGATCCGCCCCGCTCTGGCGGCCCAGCCGACACGGTGTGGTCTGCGCCGGCCGAGCTCGATGGTGGCCCTGGCGCGTCGCCTGCGTTCGGATGGGGGAGTGCTGCCTCCGCAGGGTCCGCATCGGACGGTGCCGACGGTGCCGGCCGAACGCCACCCGTGATCGTTCCGGCGTGGGGGCGCCCGCCTGGGTCCGCACAGGCGCCTGCCCCGTTGTCGGCACGGTCCGTGGCACGACTTGCGGGGGTGGCATCGGATCCGGTCGGGACGGCGCATCAGCCCCTCCAGCGTCAGCCGCTCCCAGCGCTCCAGCCCTTCCCAGCGCTCCAGCCACCCCGGTCGCTCCACCCGGAGCAGATCGCCGTGTCGCGGGAGCCCGAGTCGGCCGCCGGCGCATCCCTGCCGCCGGCGGCCGCGCCCTCGACCCTGGTCACCAGGTTCAGCGCATCCACGCCGAGCGTGGCCAGGGTGACGGCGGACGAGCAGCAGGCAGCCTCGGAGCCTGTCGGCACCGGCACCGGCACCGGCACCGGAGCCGGAGCCGGAACCGGGGCGGCGGGCGCCACAGGCGGGACGGGGACCGGGAGCGGGAGCGGTGACGGCGGTCGGATTCCGGATGCCGAGGTCGCCGGGCTCGCGGAACGGATCTATGAATACCTTGCCCGCCGGTTGCGCGCCGAGCTGCTCGCCGACCGGGAACGTCGCGGCCTGTTGGCGGACCCGCTGTGAACGCCGCGTCGTCGTCACTGCCGCAGAGGGGGACTCCGATGCCCATACCGGCCAGACCCGTACCGGCCAAACCCCGGCCATCCAGGCCCGGGCCGGCCAACGGGCTGCGTTTCGACGTGACCATCGGCGCGTTCGAGCTCGGTGCCTTCACCGCGATCGAGGGCCTGGACGCCAGCTACGAGGTCAAGACCTACGACGAGGGCGGCCAGAACGGCTTCCAGCATCAGCTCCTCGGCCGCGTCCACTACCAGAACGTCAAGCTGACCCGGCCGATCGACGCGGACAGCCGCAACCTCAGCGGCTGGTTCAGCACCTTCGCGCGGGAGGGCGACGGAAAGGAGACGACGGCGACGATCACCGCGTTCGACGACAACCTGCGCCGGATCGCCGAGTGGACGATGGTCGGGGTGTGCCCGGTCCGCTATTCGGGGCCGCGTTTCTCCAGCGCCGACGCGAAGGTGGCGACGGAGACCCTGGAGTTCGCCCACCAGGGGTTCCGGGCACAGTGGCCGGGCCGGTGATCGGGCGGTGAGCCCGGCGCGCGGGAGTTTCGTCAGGGCCCGGTTGTGCGAGCAGGACAACCAGAACACGCGGGTTACCTTCCATTTCAACCCGTCCACGATCAAGATCGCGAAACGCGCGGAGTACCGGGAACAGCCCACACAGGCGGCCCGGGAGTCGCCCCGTCCGGCCTTCCTCGGTGCCCGGGCCGTCGATCTCCAGTTCAGCCTCCTGCTCGACGCGGGCCGCGGGCAGGACCGATCGGTGATGGCCGAGATCCAGCAGCTGCTGGAGTGGACGAACCCGACCAGGGACTCACGTGAGGGGACGTCACCGAGCCCACCGGTGCTGATGTTCACCTGGGGTGAGTTCAAGCTCGGCCCGAGCGGCCAGTTCGTCGGCCTGCTCACCAGCGTCGACGCGACCTGCAACCTGTTCGCGCCGAGCGGGGCGCCCACCAGGGCCGAGGTGGCACTGGCGATGAAGGCCGCACCGGAGGAACCGAAAGGGACCAACCCGACCTCGGGCGGGGTGAGCGCGCGCCGGGCACACCGGGTGATCGGCGGTGAGACCCTGGCCGGCATCGCGTACCGCACCTACGGCGACGCCGGTTGTTGGCGGGCGATCGCGGAGCTCAACGGCCTCGACGATCCGACCCGGCTGACCCCCGGCGCCCGACTACTGCTGCCGGATCGCGCCGACCTCACGCCCGGGCCGGGCGGGCGGGGTGGTCGGTGATGGCGGCGGAGACCTACGGGGCGCTGCCCGTTCTCTACCTCGACTCGGCCAGGGTGCCGTCCGCGGTCAGCACCGCGATCCGCCGGGTGGTCATCGACAGCGATCTCGCCGCGCCGGATGCCTGCCGGGTGGTCCTCGACGATCCGGGCCGTGAGCTGCTCACCGTCGGCGGGTTCGACTTCCACAAGACGCTGCGGGTCACCGCGCCGCCGGCAGCCGACCCGACGGGCGCCGCGGCCGAGACGACCCTGTTCGAGGGGCACGTCTACAGCCTCGGGATCTCCTACGACGAGCTCGGGTCACACACCGTGATCGTCGCGTTCGACAGCTCCTACGCGTTGTTCAACGGTGTCCACACCGCGACCTACCACAACGTCACCGACTCCGATCTCGTCACCATGATCGCGGGGAAGGCCGGGATCAGGACCGGGACGATCGCGGCCACCTCTGTCGTGCACGACCACGTCGGGCAGATCAGCGAGACGTACTGGGATTTCCTCACCCGGCGAGCCCGTGAGATCGGCTACGTGCTGCGGGTCCGCGGGAACCGGCTCGAGTTCGACCGGCCGGCCCCGGCCGACGAGGCACCGGGTCCTGGCGGCTTCGACAGCCGGGACCATCTGCAGCTGACTCCGGGTGGTGATCTGGAGGTGTTCACCGCCCGGGTGACCGCGGCCCAGCAGGTCATCGAGGCGGAGGTCCGCGGCTGGGACGACCGGGCCAAGCAGGAGGTGGTGGCGACGGCCCGGGCTCAGACCAGCTCGGCGCAGCTCCCCGACGAGCCGGCGACGCTCGGCGCCGGGAATGCCAACGCCCGCTTCACCGCCGCGGCGAGGCCGCTGGCGACCCAGGCGGAATGCGACGCGATGGTCGCCGCGCTCGCCGAGCGGATCGCCAGCACCTCGGCGGCCGCGGAGGGGGTGGCCCACGGCGATCCGCGCATTCTCGCCGGTGTGGCGCTCAGCGTCGGGCGCACCGGTGGCCGTTTCGATGGGAAGCTCACGGTCTCGCACGCCGAGCATGTCTTCGACCATTCCGGCTACCGCACCCGTTTCACCGTCGCGGGCGGGCATGACCGTTCGCTGCTCGGCCTGGTCGCGGCGGCGGGCGGTGCGCGAGGAGGCACCCCGACGATCCCCGGGGTGGTGCCGGGCATCGTCTCCAACATCAACGATCCGGAGGCGCGGGGCCGGGTCCGGGTCCGCCTGCCCTGGTTGTCCGCCGAGTACGAGACGTACTGGGCGCGGGTCGCGTTCGCCGGCGCCGGCCCGGACCGCGGCCTGCTCATCCCGCCGGAGGTCGACGACGAGGTGCTGGTCGCCTTCGAGCAGGGCGATCCCCGTCGCCCCTTCGTCCTCGCCGGCCTGTACAACGGGGTGGACGCACCGCCGTTCGACGGTGGGGTCGACACCGCCACGGGCCTGGCCGTGCGCCGCGGGCTGCGGACCCGCCAGGGTCACGAAATCATGATCAGTGATGCGGATGGTGACGAGCACGTCGAGATCCGCACCCGGGACGGCCGGGTCCGGATTCATCTCGACCACGACGCCGGTGGGCTGACCATCGAGACGGATTCCGACGTGGAGATCCGGGCCGGTGGGAATCTGCGGATGACCGCCGACCAGGATCTGGAGATCTCCGCGGGGGGATCCGTGTCGCTGTCGGGGGACGGCGGCGTCACGGTGACCAGCAGCGCCGACGTCACGGTGCAGGGCTCCCAGATCAAGTTGAACTGACCGCGCGGGCCACGGGCGGCAGGCGAGATGGACGAATCCGAGATCGGCGTGAGGGAGGTGACTCGGTGAGCGCTCCCGTCGTCCTCGCCGGGGACAAGATCACCGGTGTGTGCGCGATCCACCAGATACCGGGGCCCGCCGGTGCCCCGATCCCCTCACCGGCGCCGCTGCCGTTCTCGGCGCCGTTGACCATCGGTCTTTCCACCACCGTGTTCGTCGGTGGGCAGCCGGTGGCGCTGGAGTCGTCAACCGGCACGAACACGCCCCCGCATGCCGGCCTGCACGTCTCCGATCCCTACCTCGTACCGGCCGCGCAGCAGGGACGGGTGCTCTCCGGCAGCGGCACGGTCCGCGTCGAGGGGCGCGGGGTGGCCTACTCCGGCTGCCCGGTCACCCAGTGTGCGCAGATGACGGCGATGATCGTCGGTTCGGGCACGACGGTGCTGGTGGGCCCATGACGGTGCAGCCGACGGGCCCCGCGGCGGGTGGTTTTCTCGGAGCCGGGTGGCGTTGGCCGGTGGCGGTCGACCCGGCCGGCGCCTTCGCGATGACGACGGGCGCCGCCGAGGTGGAGCAGGCCATGTACCTGATCCTCAGCACCACGCCGGGAGAACGGCCGATGCGCCCGGAGTTCGGGTGCCCGCTCGCCGACCACGTGTTCGCGCCGGCCGACGCGAACACCGCCGGCCTGGTCGCCTACGAGGTGCAGCGCTCGCTCACCCGGTGGGAGCCGCGGGTCGAGGTCCTCGAGGTCGTGGTCACACCGGACGTCGCCGCGTCGACGCTGTGGATCGACATCGCCTACCGGATCCGCGACGACTACGACCGGCGCAACCTCGTCGTCCCGTTCTACGTGATCCCCGACGACGAGGCGGAGGCCCTCCGATGACCCTGCCGGCACCGAACCTCGACGACCGCACCTTCCAGCAGCTCGTCGACGACGCCAAGCGCTTCATCGCCGATCGCTGCCCGACGTGGACGAACCACAACGTCAGCGACCCGGGCATCACCCTCGTCGAGACCTTCGCCTGGATGACCGACCTGATGCTCTACCGCCTCAACCGGGTCCCCGAGCGCAACTACCTGCGCTTCCTGGACCTCGTCGGGGTCCGGCTGTTCCCACCGGTCGCCGCGCGGGCCGAGGTGTCGTTCCGGCTGTCCGCGCCGCAGGACGCCACGGTGCGCATCCCGAAGGGGACGGTCGTCTCCACCCGGCGGACCGCCACCGAGCCGGCCATCGAGTTCACCACGATGGCCGACCTCGACGTGGTGCCCGCCCGCTCGGTACGGGTCGGGTCCGTCATCGACGGCCAGACGCTGCGTGATCACACCGACGAGCTTGGTCTGGGCGCCGGATTCACCTGTTTCGACCGGCATCCGAAGCCTGGTGACGCGCTGTACATCGGCTTCGACCGGCCGGCCCCGTCGCTGATCGTCCTGCTGCGCTTCACCTGCACGGTCAGCGGGCACGGCATCGACCCGGACAACCCGCCGCTGCGCTGGGAGGCCTGGGACGGCGAGCGGTGGCGTCGGTGCCCGCAGGAACAGGACACCACCAACGGCCTGAACACCTCCGGTGTGATCGAACTCCATCTGCCCCGCGGGCACGCCGTCCGGGACATCGGCGGCCGGTCCGCGGCCTGGGTGCGCTGCCGGGTCGTCGAGCGCCGAGGCGTGCGCGGCTACCGGGATTCACCGAAGATCGTGTCGGTGACCGGCGTGGCCGTCGGTGGCGATGTCGATGCCGTGCACGGGGCGCAGGTACCCGGTGAGATCCTCGGGCTCGCCGAAGGGGTGGCCGGGCAGGCGTTCACCCTGAGTCAGGCGCCGGTGCCGACGACCTCGGAGCCGATCGTCGTCGAGGTCGGTGCCGCCCGGCTGGCCCCGGGCGATGCTCCCGAGGCGCTGCCCGAGCCCGCACCGGAGCTCGAATGGACGGTGTGGGAGGCCGTCGAGTCGTTCGCGGCCAGCGGCCCCGCCGACCGCCACGTCACCGTGGATCCGACCTCCGGGGAGATCCGCTTCGGGCCGCTGGTCCGGCTGGACGACGGCACCGTGCGCACGTTCGGCGCGGTACCGGCGAAGGGCGCCACCGTGCGGGTTCGTCCCTACCAGACCGGCGGCGGGCGCGACGGCAACGTGGTGGCCAGGTCGCTCAACACCCTGCGTACCTCCATCCCCTACGTCGCGGCGGTCTACAACCGGGAGCCGGCCACCGGCGGCCAGGACGGGGAGACCGTGGAGGAGGCCAGGGTCCGCGGCCCGCTGACACTGCGTCACCGTGACCGCGCGGTGACCACGGAGGACTACGAGATCCTCGCCCGCCAGGCCGCCCCGGAGATCGCCCGGGCCCGCTGCGTCGTCGACGAGTCCGGCGAGAACGCGGGTGTGGTGCGCGTGCTGCTCGTCCCGCGGGTCGCCGACGTCGCCGCCGACGGCCAGCTCGACCCCACCGGCCTCCTCGTCTCGGACCGCACCGGTGAGGCGGTGCGCCGCTACCTCGACGCCCGCCGGGTCATCGGGGTGCGCCTCGTCGTGGAACCCCCGATCTACCTGGGCTTCACCGTCGGTGCCCGGGTGCGGGCCACCGCCACGGCGGCCCCCGAGCGGGTGCGGGACGAGGCGCTTCGCCTGCTGCACCGACGGATGCACCCGGTCACCGGAGGGCCGGACGGCACCGGGTGGCCCTTCGGCCGGGCGGTCACCATCGGCGACATCCACGGCGTGCTCCAGGCGGTGCCCGGTGTCGCCTACCTGGAGGAGGTCCGGCTCTACCGGGCCAACCCGATCGCCCGGGCCAACTCGCCGGCCGCGGAGCAGCGGCCCGTCCGCACGGAGCGGATCGATGTTCCGGCGAACGGCCTGGTGATCGGTTTCGAACACCAGGTGGATGTCATCCGATGAGGCAGGCCGTCGATCTGCCGACGCCGTTCCCCCTGGCCCGCGGAGTGCCGGGGGTGCTGCTCGACGCCGGTGCGCTCGGGGATCTGCTCGCCGCGTTCGACCAGGTGCTCGCACCGGCACTGGCCACGATCGACAACATCGACGCCTACCTCGACCCGGATCTGACCCCGGCGGACTTCCTCGGCTGGCTTGCCGGCTGGCTCGGCATCGCGCTGGACGACCGGTGGCCACCGGAACACGTCCGACGGGTGCTGCGGCACACCCCGGAGCTGCTGCGCTGGCGGGGCACCGTGCGCGGGGTGCTCGCCGCGGTCAGGGTGCTGGCCGAGGTGGAGGCCGAGGTCATCGACAGTGGAGGGGCGCAGTGGTCGCCGCGCCCGTACGGGATCCCGCCGGGCAGCCGGGCGCCGCTGCTGCGGGTGCGGGTGCCGCGCGACGCCGACCTTCGTGCGGTGGAGGCGGCGGTGCGCGGTGCGAAACCCGCGCACGTCCCGCACCGGATCGAGACAGGCTGACGCCGCTGGTCACCGACCGTCGCCGACGCCGGGACCGACGCTGACGCCCAGCTCGGCGAGCATCGAGCGGTAACGGGCCTCGGCCAGCGCGGCCGCGGCCGGTTGCCCGCCTGCGCGCAGCGCGAGTGCCAGCACCTGCCAGAGCCCGTCCCGGTACCGGTCGACGTCGAGCCCGCGCTCGGCGTGCCGAGCGGCCTCCGCGTGCCGGCCGGCCTCGGTGAGGAGTCGGCTGACCCGCTCGCAGGCGGTGGCAAGCACGACGCGAAGACGTTCCCTCTCCGTCAGCAACCAGTCCGCCGGCCGGCCGGCGGGAAGCAGCTCCCCGCTGTGGCGCTCGATCGCCGCCATCAGGTGGTCGGCCTCGGCGTCGCGGTCGCCGCGCCCGCGGGCTCCGTCCGCCGCGCTCAGCAGCTGCCCGAACCGGAGAAGATCATGGTCGGCGCGGTCGGCGACGACCAGCAGGTACCCCTGGCCCGTGCGGCGCAGCAGCCGGCGCTGTTCCCGCGGCACCTCCGGCTCCAGCAGGCCGCGCAGCGCGCTGATGGCCACCTGCAGGCTGTGGTTGGCCCGGCTGGGTGACGCGTCCGGCCAGATCAGCTCGGTGAGCCGGTCCCGGGGTACGGCATGGTCCGAATGGACCGCGAGGATGTGGAGAAGCTCGAGGTTGCGTGGCTGAACCCCGTCGAGGCTGATCGCTGTGCCATTTCGGCTGATCTCGAAGCCGCCCAGGCAACGGATGGTCAGCCGGCCCGCCTCGGCGGTCTGGGTGGTCGGCGGCCCGGGCTCGTCCGTGGCGCGCTCGTCCGCGGCTGGCCGCTCGGTGGCTGGCTGGTTGCTGGCAGGCCGGTTGCTGGCAGGCCGGTCGGCGGTCGAGTTCGTCGCGGGCGTCGGCGGGCTGGTGGCCGGGCTGGTGGCCGGGCGCACGACGGTGGCGGGGTGCCCCCGCGCTCGTCGTGCACCCCGGTGAGCCGGCGGAGCAGGTGGCCGATGCCGGCGTCGGCCGCGATCCGGGCGGCCGTCTCGTCCGCGGAGGCGCGACCGGGCCCGTCGGGCGGGTGACCGACGCCGCGGGATGGTGCGCAGCCGGCCAGCGCGAGCGCGTACGGGGCTGGGCCGAGGCGGGCCGCCGCCCGCAGGATCCGCGCCGTCTCCCGTTCAGGCAGCGCTGTTCCGGTGTGGCGCCCCGCGATCAGTCTGAGAACGCGAGCCCAGGTGGCCAGTGCCGGCGCGGAGAGCTCGTCGAAGTCCCGCGCGGCGGTCTCCAACGTCGCCGCCGCCTGCTGGGTGGCCCAGAAGCCGATCGGCATGGCCCCCGTGCGGGCCTGCGCCGTTTCACCGAGCGCGCTGAGCCCACCGAGCCTGCCGATGGTCGGGTGGTGCGCCGAGGCCGCCAGGGTGAGGGAGGCAAGGGCCTCCTCGCTCCCCGTGTCGACCTCGTCGCCGGCGCTGGGAGGCACGGTCAGCGTGACGAGCGCCCCGATCAGGCGGAGTATCACTGAACCCCACTGGTCATCGGCGACCTCGGCAGCGTTGAGCAGGTGCAGGACGCGGCGGTGCCCGGTAGGCAGGCGCATCGCCCGGATACCGGTCGCGACCCGCAGGAAGGCCGGATAGCCGAGCCGCTCGGCGGCTGCCATCGCAGCCTCCACGACGTCGTCCGGCGTCCTGCCTCCGCGGCCGTCCGGCAGGACTCGTTCGTCCGCCATGAGCAGTGCACAGGCGGCGCTGCCGATCGCGGCTACAGCCTCGACGACCGGGCCCCCGTCGGCTCCGCCGGCTCCACCTGCTCCACCGGCCCCGTCGGCTCCGTCGGTGATCAGGCCGAACCGGCGGCGGGCCAGCGGGATCCTGCCGCCGACGAAGGCGGCGATCCCGCTGGCGAGCAGGGCGTGCGGGCTGTCGGCCGGACTGTCGATGTGGGCGCTGGGATCGGCCAGCACCTTCCGGATGATCCCGCTCCAGCTCGTCGTCCGCCGCAGGGCCGGATGGCGCCAGTCGTCGAGGCCGGCCTGCTCCCGGGCGACCCAGACGGGGGCCTGCGGGCCGAAGGCGGCGACGGCGCCCCGGTAGGCGTCGGCCGCGGCATCCAGTGATCCGTTCGCGGTGAGCCTGCGTGCCACCGCGAGCAGCACCCACGGGTCGGAGTCTCGGATCGACGGCGGAAGCAGCTCGAACCAGTCGGCTGGATCCTCCGCCAGCCGTTCGCCGCCCTGCTCGAGCAGCCGCCGTACCTGTTTCCAGTCGCCGCATCGGCAGTAACACAGCACCGCTTCGCTCAACGCTCCATCACGTTCACACAGTGTGGCCGCCGCGCGGTGTACCTCGTTCGCGCCGGCCTCGCCGAGCTCGTCGACGAGCTGGGCGAGCAGGTGCATCCTCAGGACCTCGTGGTAGCGATAGCTGATCCCGTCATCGTCGACGACGGTGAAAAGCCCGCGGCGTTCCAGGCCGGCGAGCTGGACGTCGCTGCCCGTGCGGCCGAGCAGCTCATCGCAGCGCCTGTCGGTGAGCCGGTCGAAGACACAGGTCCGGATGAGGAATTCCCGCTCCTCCGGGCGGACCGTGTCCAGGACGTGTGTGGTCAGGTACTCCCGGACGACTCTGGCCTTGGCCAGCCCGGAGAGGATTCGGGCCCGATCGCGCTGCGGGCGGCCCGACGTGGCCAGGTGGAACAGCTGTAGCCCGGCGGCCCAGCCGGATGTGCTGCGGGTGAGCGCGGCGACCTCGTCGGGACGAAGCCGGACTCCATGGCAGTCCCGGAACAGCTCCTCGACCTCCCAGACGCGGAACCGCAGCGCGTCCGCGTCAAGCTCCAGGATCCGCCCGGCAAGCCGGAGCCGGTGCAGGTCGAGATCGGGACGCCACCGGGCGGAGACGAGCACCCGCACGTGGGACGGAAGGTAGTCGAGGAAGGTCTGCGCCGCGGCCTCGGCCGGCTGGCCCTGAACGGTATGCAGGTCGTCGAGAACGATCAGCAGATCGCTCCGCAGCCGCTGTTCGAGATCAGTGATCGCCATCTCGATGTCGGTCCAGGGTCGCTCCGCGGCCTGGCCGGCGCGTGTCGTGCCCTCCGCGGAGGAGGCCCGTGCCATCAGGGTGTGCTGTGCCGCCGGGGAGGTCTGTGCCGCCAGGGAGGTCTGTGCCGCTGCCGGCTGGCTTGCGTTCCTGACGGCTGCCTGGAGATGGGCGAGGAACGCACCGCTGGTGCCGATCCGATCATCGAGGGTCAGCCAGGCGGTGGGGTGGCGGAGGTGCTGGGCGATCTCGGCCAGGAGTGTGGACTTCCCCGCTCCGGCCGGAGCGACCACGAGGCCGACGCGGTAGGCCGGCGACTCGGCAAACTCCCTGGTCAGGCGTTCCCGGCGCATTCTCGCGGCTGGCGGTGGACGAAATCGCGCCGGAATGACCCGCGGCGGCGCGCTCTCACGCGTCACAGCGTCCTCCGACGCTGGCCGGGCCTGAACACCGGCCAGCCGTACCTGCACACGCCCATGCTGCGACGCATCGCCCCCCGCGTTCCTTCAGACCGGCGCTTTCCGCGCCCAGGTGCCGGCCTGACGCCATTGTCTGCACCGGCGTCCGCGCCGGCCGAGACATCGCTACTATTGCAGTGCAAGCGGTCGCCCGGTGGTCTCTTTCCGTGGATGCGACCTGGCATGTCGGGCGGGCCGGCCGGCGTGTGATTCTCGGCTGTTCGCGAGAAGCGGATAAGCAAAAACGTCGAGGTGGTGGCCCAGGTAGAGTATCCGAGGCCGGTGCGGCGTCGGGGGAGGCCGGGTTGGGGGAGCTGCCTGGGTGGAGCGTGGGGCACGGGGCGCCGGCGTGGGGAACCTGCTCGTGCGCAAGGGCGCGGGCGGTGGATGACGGTTCGATGAGACCGCGGCTCCCGAGATCACGGCCACCAACCTGCACCTACGTTCGAACAGTTCGAGAAACATCGTGCTCCTGGTAGTGCTGCGCCGTCCCGCTCGACATCGTTCCTGATCAGCGGGGCATGGACTTCGTCGAATCCCGGCATCTTGGAACAATGAACTAGTTCGGACGGATGGCCGGTGCGCGCGGTATACCGTTGCCGTTACAAGGTGCAGCCGCCGGCCGGAATGCGCTGTGACGCCGCGCGCACCACTCGTGATTACGACGGGGAGATGCCGGATGGGGGCCGAGGTCACGGCGGGTGGTCCGTGGGGGGACGACAATGACCGCCTTTCGGCGCTGTTCGCCTCCTACCCGGCGGAGGATACGGAGGCTGCGGAGGGCTGCGCGGATCCCTGGCCGGAACCGGGCGTGGCCCCTCCGTCCTCTGATTCGTCCCCGGTCCCGGTCCCGGTCCCGGTCCCGGTCCCGGCCCCGCTCCCGGCCGCGGTGAGCGGGCCGAGCACGGCGGGCGGGTCAACCTCGTCACATCGGCCGGACATGCCGGTCGGGGAGGGGAACCCCGGAGACCGGCCGTCGGCGCCGTCCTTGGTGCGCTCGCCGGACCGCTCCGGGCCACGGCCACAGCCGTGCGGCGGACCTCGGTGCCAGCCGTTGTCGGGTGCCCTGCTGGTGGCGCCGATCACCGGGCGAGCGGTTCGGATCCCGGCCCATGCCGAGGAACCCGTGCACGCCGTGGTGGCTGGTGCGGTCACCACCTGGCCGCCACCGGCGTCGCAGCTGACGCTGCGGGGGGATGACGGCCGCGAATATCGGTTCGCCGGGGTCCGTGCCGTGGTCGAGAGTGGTTCCCGGGTCCGCGTCGGGCAGGTGGTGGCTGTGGTGACTGGCCACAGCGGTGACGGGTCATCGGGGCCAGCAGTCCTCGACGTCGAGGTCACGGGGGCGGACGGCCGTCCGCTGGACGGATATGGCCTGCTTGCCGGCCTGGCCGACCCGGCAGCGTACGTCGACCTGACGGCGGCCACCGATCCCGAGCTCGGCGCCGTTGACCGACACGACGACCTGCTCTCCGGGTACCGGGGTGTGGTCGGGGGCGGGAGTGTCCTCCGGTGACCACGTGTGCGCACTGCCATCGGGGCAACGACAGCGCGGCCGAGTTCTGCGTCGGGTGCGGTCGGATCCTCTGGTCCGCGCGGGGCGGGGCCTCCCAGCCGCGGGCTGACAGTCCCGGTGCGCGCCCGGCCGGGCGCACCGCCCGGCCAGGCGAGGGCGGTCGTCCCGCAAATCCGGCAGATGCTGTGAATTCGGGAAATCCTCGGGTGGAACCGCCGTCGGCCCCCGCTCCGGCTCCGGCTCCGCGCAGCCTCCGGCGAGACGGCGGGCGGGCTGGCACCGGGTCCGCGTACGGGGTAAGGCCGGGGCCGGAGACCACAACGTCACCACCTCCGGCCGGCCCCGGCACCGGCCAGCAGGATCGGTCCCCCCGGCCGCCGGGTGCGCCGCCAGGGGCCTCGCGCACACCGCAGGGGCGTATCCGGATCGGTCGGGGCGTACGTCCCGACGGCCTGACACCCATACCCATCACCCAGCTCCTCGGCACCGACGATGCCGGCGGATCGTCCATCCACCGGCATCGTGGTGGGCACCCCGGCGAGGAGACGTCATCCGCGACGTCCTTCCAGGCGCTGAACGCCCCGGGCGTGCTCCCGAGCGACTCCGGCCTGGCCGACGCGCCGGTGCGCTGTCACTGCGGGCGAGAGAGCCCGCCACGCAGCCGCTTCTGCCCCTGTGGGCAGATGCTGGTTCCCGCACAGTCCGACCCTCGGCCGGACGACCCACGGCCCGCCGCCGCGCCCGTCGCGTCGCGGGGGCTGGGCCCGAGCCTCGAACGGGCCGGCGAGCGGCGCAGGTTCGACCGGGAGATGCGCCGCGCCGCGACCGGGCGGTCCGGTTACAGTCGCCCGCTCGCACCTCGCGTCGTCGCCTTCCGGGCGACGTTGTTGGTCGTACCCGTGGCAGTGGCGCTGGCGTCGGCCAGCACCACCACCCGGAGCTGGGCCGCTGACCGGATCTCGACAGTGCTGCCGGGTTCCTACCACGAGATCGACGAGTTCGCCTCGGTGAGCGTCGTGCCCGAGATGGACGAGCGGCCTGGCTACCTGGCTCAACGTGCCGTGGACGGATCCCGCAACCGTGCCTGGATGACAGCCTGGAACCCCGCCGCCGAGATCGGCGAGAGCTGCCCGAAGACCGCCGGCCGGAGCGCGACCCTGATGCTGCGATTCCCCAGCGCGGTTCGCGTCGATCGGGTCTCGATACGGGCAGGCCTGCCCAAGAACGATCCGGAGGCACCGGTCCAGGCACAGCCGAAACAGATCGGGATCCAGCTCGACGACCAGTGCTGGACGAAGGACCTCAGCGACAGCGGTGAACCACAGGTACTGAAGGGCGTCGCCGGCCGGGATGTCCGCATCGCGCGAGTGTGGATCGTCGATACCTTCGACCATTCAAATGGCTCGGGTACCTTCGTCGCGATCAGCGAGATCGACTTCTCGACCGGCGGATGACACCGAGATCGACTTCTCGACCGGCGGATGACACCTGAGTGCTCCCGGCTCAGGCCGGGAGCAGCGCTGGCACAGGCCGGGAGCAGCCGCACCGAGACCTCGCGGGCGCCGTGCTCCACGACCGCCCGCACACCGTCGGCAAGCACCGTCACCTGGGCGAACCGACCGCGCACAGACGCCGCGGTGAGCACGGGCACCGAGCCCCGCGCGGCAGCGAACGAACCGCCGGATCCAGCCGGATCGTCAACGGATCCGCACGGCCGCGTTGCCCGCCGCGGTCAGGTCCGCGGTCGTGTTCGTCCGGTAGGCGTCGACGAACGCGGCGGCTGCGCTCCCGCCGGCTGTGCTTCCGGTGGCGGCGGCGGCGGTGCTGGAGACGGCTGAGGCGGCACCGGCGGATGCCGTGAGCCAGGCCGGTGCCATCAGCGTTCCGAAGGCGGCCGCCGCGGATCCGCGTAGAACGCGCCGCCGGTCGAGTGCCTGCGGGCCGTCCGCCGCCGCTCCGCCCGTTGCGGCTCCGTCCGCGGCCGCCGCGTGGTGCTTTTCCTCGTGCATGAAAGAAGCGCTCCACCGGCCGGTTCGGAGAAGGGGACGCGCCGCCGGCCCCGTGCTCGCCCCACCCGCAGCTGGCAGTATGCAGATGATCTGCGACGGCGACAGGAACGAAACGTTGTTGCGACATGAACGGAAGCCGTCACTGTTTCGGTTCCCCGTGGGCACAGGGGATTTCGGTGGGCAGTGACCGGTGCGCCGGCTCGACTTTCGATGACTTTCGCTAATCGCCGCTTTCACCGAAAGCAGCGACGGTAGAGTCCGCTGGCGACAGTTCGTGTTGTGCCGGGAGTAGCCGGGCTCGGTGAAATCGGTGAAATCGGCGAGGGGGTGCGGCCGTGGACCTTCCGGCGGGAGGCGGGCCCGTCGACTTCCACGTTCACCGGTCCCGGCTCGGCGTCGAGGGCGGCCGGGCCGCGTTCGAGCGGATGGTGACCTCACTCGTCGACCGCCTGCACGGCCCGGCGCACGGCGTCGCCCCGATCCAGGGCGACCGGGGCGTCGACGTCTTCCTCGGCGACCTCACCAGCCAGGTCCGGATCTGGCAGGTCCGGTACGTCATCGACCGCCTGGCCGCCGACCAGCTGCGCAACGTCGAGCACTCCTTCGCGCGGGCCTGCCGGGCAGCGCGCGAGAACGGCTACGGGATCGAAAGCTGGGTGCTGTGCGTCCCGGTGAGCCTTCCGCCGGAAGCCCGCCGGCGTTGGACGGCCTGGCGCGACGGCCGCCAGCGGGAGACGAACATCGCCATCGAGCTGTGGGACGAGACGCGCCTGCGCTCCCTGCTGATGCGTCCCGACACCGACGACATCCGCCGTGCGTACTGCGACGACGACATCCAGGCCGAGCGGCGGACGTCAATTGACGAGCGGCTGCCGTCGACCGGCGAGATACAGCCGGTGACCGGCGAGGTGCGGCCCCTGACCGGTAACGGCGAGGGGCGGCCGTCGACCGGTGCGGGTCAGCTCCCGACCGCGCAGCCGCGGTTGCGCGCCCGCCACGACGACGAGGTGCTCGACGCGACCGATCCGGCCGGCGGCCGCTGGTACGGGGGAGCGGAGGTCCGCCTCGGTCGCGCCTGCTATCTCCTGCACGATCCGGTCACCGAGACCGTCGCGCCGGACCGATCCTGGGCGCAGTACGACGCCGACGCCCGAGAGCTGGTGCCGACGGCCCGGCCGGTGCGGATCAGGCACCTGCAGGTACATCGCCCGACAGCTGACGCCGAGGCCCGCCGCGCCGGCCTACGCGCCCAGGCCGACCTGCTGGACCAGGTCGCCGGCGCGGCCGGTCTGCCGCGCACGCTCATCCGGCACGGCCTGGCCGGCAACGGTGACGACAACGGCTGCGGCAGCGGTGACGGCCATGGCCCCGGCCCCGGCCCTGGCGCTGGCCCCGGACGGGGGCAGGAACACGAGTACGAGTACGAGTACGAACACGAGCACAGGTACCGCCAGGCGGTCACCCGGTCCGACACGGCGACGCTGGTGCTGTCGGCGCCGACCGGCCGGCCCTGGCGCGACGTCCACACCCCCGGGTCGGGCCTCTCCGGCCTCTCCCGCCTCTCCCGTTCCGCGGTCTCCCGCGGCAGCCCGGCCCGTACCCGTCCCGTCCCAGGCGGGTTCGGTGTGAGCGGATTCGGCGCGGGCGGGCCGGTCGGCGGGCTGGACCGCAGCGCCGCCGCGGGGGCGCTCGCCGCGGCGGCCGAACTCTGCCTCGTCCTGCAGACACTGCACCAGCAGGGGCAGGCGCACCGCTGCCTGACGCCCGACGCGATCGTCATCACCGCCCCCGGCCGCGGCCGACGGGCCGTCGCGCTGCGCGATCTCGGCCTGCTCGGCCTGACCGAGGTCCCCGGCGAGGGCGGCCCCTGGCAGGCACCCGAGCAACGTCACCAGGGGCTCGGTCGCTGGCACCATCCCGTGCCGGCGGGCGGCGGCCTGGGCCCGCGTCCAACCCGGGGCCTGGGGGCTCGTCCCGGGCCACCGGCGGACGTCCATCAGGTCGCGGCGCTGGTCCGGGAGACTCTCGGCGGGCTCGCGTCGGCGCCGGACGTGCCGCTGCCGGGCCATTCGGCCGAGTTCAACGATCTGCTGGCGCGCGCCCTGCACCCGGACCCGGCCCGGCGCCCACCCGTCGGCGCGCTCGCCGTCGGCCTGCGCACCGAACGCCAGCGCCTCTCCCTCGGGGGACGTCCGTGACCGTCGTCCCGCCGCCTGTTCGTGATGCCTGACATGGGTGATGCCTGACAAGCACGATGCCTGACATGGGCGACTTCTGGTCAACCGGCAAGAATGCCCGGGCCAAGCGATACGGGTGACCCTCCGGTCGGGTGCCCCTTCGGTGGCGAACTTCGGTCGATTCGCGAATTGGGCTGCGCCCGCCGACCCTTTTCCGTCCCGGAGATCTTTACAAGCGCCCATGTCGGCGGTGCATCACTCTCCCGGTCGAGGTGGCTTCGTCTGGTAACCCCTTTTCTGGCGCTGCGGCAGGGTCCCGGCATTCCCCCGGGTGCTCGCTCGTTCCTCTGAGGAGAGCCCGGCCGGCCGCCGGCTGGGGCCGTCTCGTCCACGGAGGGATGTTTCGACAAATGGGGCAACCGGTGCAGGTGCAGGTGCCCGTGATGGCAGCCAGGCACGAGTCCGTGCCGACGTCGGGCACGGCGCTGGAGGACGCGGGCAGGTGCCGCGGTGGTGGCCGATCGCTGTCGCCGCTGGAGGCATCCCTGGAGCTGCTCGACTTCACCGACGGGCTCAGCACGGCACTGACCGTGGAGGATGTCGCCCGGGTCGCCTTCCAGGCGGTCACCCGCCTCGGTGTCACCTTCGCCGGCATGGTTCTGTTCGAGGAGGACGCGGACCTCGGCCCACGCAGCGGCCCGCCGGGCGCGCCGCTGCGGACGAGGGTCATCACCTGGCCCCGCCCACCCGCTGTCGACCGTGCCTGGGCTGCTCCGGGCAGCTGGGGCCCCGCCGTCGCGACCCAGGTCATGCAGACCGGCCGCGCCCGCTTCGACGCCTCGGCGGCACGCTATCTGCGCGACTTTCCCGACCGTGCCGAGATCTTCGCCGAGCTCCGCATCGAGGCCTGCGCCAGCCTGCCGGTCGTCGCCGACGGCGGCGGCCCGCTCGGGGTGCTGCTGCTCGCCTGGCCCGAGCCCAGGCAGTTCTGGCCGGACTGCCAGGCCTTCCTCCACGCGATGGCCTCCGCCTACGGGCGGGCGATCGGGCGTGCCCGTCGCTACGAACGCCAGATGTGCACCGTGGAGACCCTGCAGCGCGCCATCCTGCCGCCGCAGCTGCCGGTCGTGCCCGGCGTCCAGCTCACCGCCCGCTACCTGCCCGCCGGCCGCGACGTCGGCATCGGCGGCGACTGGTACGACGCGACCGTCCTGCCCGACGGGACGCTGGCCCTCGCCGTCGGCGACGTCGGCGGCCACGGGCTGCGCGCCACCGCGCTCATGGCCGAGCTCAGCCACTCGGCCCGGGCGTACGCGCTGCACGGCCTGTCGCCCGCGGCGATCACCACCCAGCTGTCGGCCAACCTCGCCGGCTCCGGCAGCGAGATCCTGGCCACCGCGGTGATCGCCCAGCTCGATCCGGCCACCGGGCGGTTCAGCTGGTCGTGCGCGGGTCATCCACCTCCGCTGCACCTCGCGGGGGAGGGCGGCCGCCCGCGCTACCTGTCCGAGGTCCACGGCCCGATGCTCGGCGTGCTGTCCGACCACCGGTACGGGCAGAGCGGCCTGCGGCTGACCGGCCCGGGCCTGCTGCTGTACACCGATGGGCTCGTCGAGCGCCGTGACGTCTCCATCTCCCAGCGCCTCGAAGCCCTCGCCGCGAGCGCCGCCCGGATAGCCGGACGGAAGCCGTCGGGACGAATGCCGGCCGGATGGGTGCCGCCCGAGCGGGTGCTCGATCGGGCGGACCTCCGGGCGGACCTCGCCGTTGCCGCCGCCAGCACCGACCTCGACCAGCTGTGTGACGCGCTGCTGGCCGAGATCGCCGGGCCGGGCGAGCGAGAGGACGACGTCTGCGTCCTCGGTGTCGCGCTGACCTGAGCCTGAAGGCTTACCTTCCGTCGGCACCGGCCGGGGTCCGGCAGCCGACACGCCTTGCAGGCGTGGGACGTCCCGCGTGACACTCGCTGTGAGCACACGATTCGGTTGTGACCACCACGGCCCGCCGGAGGTAGATGATGTTCGGTCATCGCAGGTCGGTCGGCGACAGAGCCTCGAGCCCGGGCCCGTCGGCTCCGCCATCCACCCCCGGCGTCGGCCCCTACGACGAGGCCGACGCACCAGACCTCGGCCTGCCCGAGTGGGACTGGCCGCCGCTGGTCGACTACGGCGCGCTGCGCGTCGCCGTCCCGGACGGCGTCACGGTCGAGATCGAACCGGCCCCCGGTGCGCCCGACGTCCAGGAACTCGTCCTGCGAGCCGACCGGCTCACCGTCCGGATGGCGGTCTTCGCCGCCCCGAAGAGCCGCGGCACCTGGGACGGATTCCGCGCCGACCTGGCCGCCGCGATCGCTGGGACTGACGCGCCCAGCGCGGCCAACGTGCCCAGCGCGGCCAACGCGCCCAGCGCGGCCAACGTGCCCAACGTGCCCAACGTGCCCAGCGCGGCCAACGTGCCCAGCGTGACTGCCGCACCCGCCTCAGCCACCCCGGTCGTCACGCCAACGGTCACATCCGGCCGGTACGGGCCGGAGTTCAGCAGCGGCGGCACCCGGCTGATCGGGATCTCAGGCCCGCGCTGGTACCTGCGGATCGTCACCACCCCGGCCGGGGAGGGCGAGGTCGGGAAGGGCGAGGCCGTGGACACCGGTGCCGGCACCGGTGCCCGCACCGCGCTGCCCGTTCTGGACGAGATCCTGCGCGGCACGGTGGTCGTGCGCGGAGCGGGCGCCATGCCGGCCGGAGCCGCTCTCCCGCTGGGCCACCGCCAGCCCACCGGCTCGCGCCGCGTCGCCCTGACCGATCTGTGGACGGACGAGCCGACCACGGCCGGCACCGGCACCCTCGAACGCCGGCGTGACGTCTACGAGTCCACCGGTGTCTTCACCGGCTCCCTGAGCCGCAACCTCTCCACCTGGGGCTGACCTCCGCATCCGGGCCCACCGAACCTGCGTCCACGGCACCTGCGGTCACCGAACCTGCGTTCACCGAACCTGCGTTCACCGCATCAGGGTTCTCGGTGTCTCTGCCGGTGCTCCTGGCCGTGCCGCGGCCGGCTGTCGGTCGAAATCCGCTTCAGGACGTCGATGACCGAAACCCCCGCCTCGACGTACCAGCTGCCGACCACCGCGCCGCCGATCATCACCACACCGAACCCGATCAGCCAGGACAGGATGGTGAACACGACACCGATCGGCCCGTAGGTACTTTCGTTCGACACGATCGTCGCCGAGAACGTCAGCCGGCTGAACCCACCCAGCCCGGTCAGCCCGATCGTCGTGAAGAAGGCCACCGGCCAGGCCGCTCGCCAGCTCAGCCGGCCCATCGTGAGCACCCGGGCACCCGCCCACAGGAACAGCGCCGTCATCACGACGACGGCCAGGGCATAGCCGGCCTGACCGACCGTGGTGCGGGTCAGCACCGAGCCGAGCGCAGTCGAACCGGCCAGGAACACGAGCAGCCCAGTCAGCCAGACGACCTGATTGCGTAGACCGCGCAGACCCGCCGGGCTCAGCCGGAACACCCGCTCGTACACCACCTGAATGGACGCGGCCAGGCTCACCCCGCCCAGCACCAGCCAGAGCACACCCAGCACGGACCAGCCGGAGACCGTCGTCCCACCCCGCGGCGTGAAAAGCCGCTCGACGGCCATCGCCGCATCGTGGTTCAGGCCCATCCGCCTGATGACGATGTCCGCCGCCCCGCCGGCACCCAAAGGCGATGCCGCCGCCAACGCGATCACGAACGGAAAGAACATCATCAGAATCAGCGCGGCGAGGTTCATCGCCCCGTTGATCAGATCCGCCGCACGGAGCCGGGACACCAGATCGCCGCGCAGCGCCCGCCGCATCCGCCGCCGCGCCACACCTAGGCGAAGCGTGTCGCGAAGCCTCGCACAGACGCGCCCGAAAGGTCCGAAGCGGTTCGAGGTCACTCCTGGACGGCTTCTGGACGGCGTTCCGCGGCTACCGGGACGGATGCCCGGACGTCAGTTCGTCCCGGCGAGCAGGTGAGGGGGGAAGCCACCGCGGCTGATCGGCCCCCAGCGGTCGATCCGCAGCCGCAGCAGCACCTTGCCCTGGCGCCGCATCGCCTCGCGGTACTCCTCCCAGTCCGGATGCTCCCCGCTGATGCAGCGGTAGTACTCGACGAGATCCTCGACCGCCGCCGGCTGATCCACCACCGTGACGGTTCCGTCGACCTGCACCCAGTCACCGTTGAACTCGTCCGACAGCACACAGATTGACGCCCGTTCGTCCCGGCGTGCGTTACGTGCCTTGGCGCGCTCAGGATAGGTCGAGATGACGATGTCGTCGGCCCTGTCCACCCCCATGGTCACGGGCGACAGCTGCGGCCTTCCATCACTTCGGGTGGTGACGAGAATGCCACGATGCCGAGGACGGACGAAGTCAAGCAGGGCGGTCCGGTCGACGACGAGATCACGTGCTGCGGTCGGGCTCACGCGCCCGATGCTAACGCCGCCACCAGGCACCTCCCGCCAACCCGTGACCGCCCGCCTCCGCCGCCCGCCTCCGCCGCGCGTCCCGCCAGCGCGCAGCGGGGCGGGCGAGGCCAGCTGGACCCGGCGACACGCAGCCATCCGGGGGTGGCCCCAGGCCGCCCCCAGGCCCCGGATGGACTGCCGACAAAATCTGGATGCCACCCCCGCGTCAAACGCCCTGCGGGCCTGGTATGGTTGTCCACGTCGCCGCGGGAACGCGGAGGCAGGCGCCGCTAGCTCAATTGGCAGAGCAGCGGACTCTTAATCCGCGGGTTCGGGGTTCAAGTCCCTGGCGGCGCACCCGTAAGCCCTGGTCAGGGCATATTTCGTCAGATTGACGATCTAGATTAAGTCGAGATCATCCCGCATTTATCCCGCACTTTGTGAACAGCCGTGGGCGCATTTTTCGTGCACCTTCACGGCTGTTCATCGTTTTTCGTCCTCTGCGCGGCAAGCCGAATGAATGACGAGTTGTGATCTGCGTCACCGTCATCGGTGGATGGATCTTGTAGTCGTCACCGGAGGGTGGCGAGCCCCTTCCGGTGTCACGTTCTGTAGTTTTCGTAGTGGTGTTGGCTGTTCGCGAATGCTGCTAGAACTAGCACCCCCACCTGCTAGTTCTAGCAGTGGTTCTAGCGGCTAAAAGTTGCTCTGAGCTGGGAACTAGCAGCTAGCGGCAGGGGTGACCTGAAGGTTCGAAACCGCCGAAATCGGAGTCTTTGGCGTCCTCGGTAGGCTGCCAGCTGGGCCTAGATCGGCAGTCACGCCGAGTGATATCGGGAGAGCTGCTGTCTCGGTAGATCCCAGGCAACACCGAGACAGCCTGCAATGCCGCAAAGGGTCGACCTTGGCCGGATTGCTAACAATCGCAAGCGACGAGCTAGGGCCTGTTTCAGAACCCCGGTTCCTAGTGGATCACCGCCGTGATGATGATCCGCTGTGGGCCGTGGGGATCTTTCGGATGAGCAGTGGGCGGTGCTGGGACCGTTGCTGCCGGTGGCGGGGCGGGGACGTCCGGCCGGGTGCCGGCGCAGGTTGATCGACGGGATCCGGTGGCGGATCCGCACAGGCGCACCGTGGCGGGACCTCTCCGCGGAGTACGGGCCGTGGCAGACGGTCTACGGCCTTGTTCCGCCGCTGGCAGCGCGAAGGGGTCTGGGTGCGGATCGTGACCCGTTTACAGGCCCGCGCGGACGCGGCCGGTCTGATTGTCTGGGACGTCAACGTCGACTCCACGGTCTGCCGGGCCCACCAGCACGCCGCCGGCGCCCGCCGCGACGGTGCCGACGGCCCGAGGCGTCCATCACCTCCACATCATGGTGATCTTCCGCCCAGTCGTCTCCCACGAACAGTCGCAACACGTCTCCCGCCCTCTGTGTCGATCACCGTGAGCAGCCCGCGGGAGAACAGTCAGCGACCTAATGAACACAGTGCTCACGCCGTAGGGGCGGGCACGACATCCCATCAGCGATCAACTCTCCCGGCCAACCGGCAGGGGCACGGTCTTTCAACAGGACTCGAAGTCCAGGACCCACGAGTGCTCACCTGCCAGCGGCTACCGATCGGGAGTCTGCCGGACGGCTGGCTCCCACGACATCATTAGGCCGCCAAGGGCGTCTGGTACAAGCTCTACGTCATTCTTGACATTTATTCCCGGTATGTGACCGGCTGGCTGGTGGCCGCCGGCGAGGATGCGGTGGTCGCGAAGGACTTCCTCGCCGGTGCCATCGCTCGTAACGGAACCGCGCCCGGGGCGATCCACGCCGACCGTGGTGGGGCGATGGTGTCGAAGCAGGTCTCCGAACTGCTCGTCGACCTGGGCGTCCACCGGTCGCATTCCCGGCCGCGGACCTCGAACGACAACCCCTATTCCGAGGCGCAGTTCAAGACTCTCAAGTACAGCTACGATTTCCCGGACAGGTTCGGGTCACTTGCTGATGCCCGGGTCTACTGCGAGGGGTTCTTCACCGCCTACAACCACGACCATCGTCAATCCGGGATCGGGTTCCACACACCCGCCTCGGTCCACTTCGGGACCGCCGACCAGGTCCAGGCGCACCGCCAGGCCACCCTCGACCGTGCCCACGCGGCGCACCCTGAGCGGTTCGCTCGCCGGCCACGGCCACCCCGGCTCCCTGACACCGTGTGGATCAACCAGCCGGTCTCCGACCAGCCAAGCAACATCCAACTGTCTCAGTTGACTTGACACCTACCGCCCTGTCGGTCAGGACCTGCTGGAACAGGTCGATTGCCTCACGCACCCGTCCCGCCGCCTGGTAGGCGCTGGCGAGGTTGTTCCGCGACGTCAGCGTGTTCGGGTGGTCGGGGCCCAGAATCCGCAGGCGTTCGGTGCTGGACGGCTCCCCTGCGCCAATGCTCTCACCGGGACGCGAGCCAGGCGACTGTCGTCATCTCGGACCAGTGAATTGTTCATTCTCCATACATCGCATGGCCGTGCCGCCCGACTAATCTGCGCGCTCAGGGATCCCGCAAACCCTGTCGGGGTGTCCCCCGGGAGGAAGAATGGCTTTCAGATGTGGCGGTGGCGGCATGCCGGGACGATGGAGGCTGTGGCGTTCTGGCGGGTGGTGCAGGTTCGTGATGGCATTCCTGCTCGCGGTTTCGATGGTGGTGGGTCTGACACGGATGGCGGTAGCCGCCGATAACCCTCCGGCGACGTACACGTTGTCGATCGAGCTGCCCGCGGGCGTCAATCTGGCCAGGGTGCGGGCAGAGGTGGCGGATCTCAACAGCCGTAATCCCGTGCTCAGTGACACCTTTCACCAGGAGGCCCAGCTCTATCCCTTCTCTGTTCTGCCGGAGGGGAGGTTCGTTGTTCTATACGGTTTCGACGGAACTCTATCCCTCGAAGGGTCGGTTCTGTCGCTCAGGATTGAACCGACCGAGGCTCAGGTTGCCCAACTGAGCTTCTGGCAGGACATTCTGACCTACGCTGCCAGCATGCTGGCGGGTTTGGTGATCCGCGTGGCATGCGAAGGTGCCTTCGGTCTCTCCACCGGCGGATCGGGAAGTGTTTTCGCCGCGTCGTTCTGTGCGGCTCTGGGTGCGTCCATCGGGACGCTCATCTACCAGGCTGTGAATATCTTCGCCGACGGCAAGCAGCAGGACTGGAAGCGCTGGGCCCGAGCTGTGGGACTGGCGGTGGTGGCGGGCCTGGTAGGAGTCGCCTGGGAAGGTGGCCTCAACAACTGGGCCCGCAACGATCTCCCCAAGCTCCTGAGAGCGGCGGGCAGTTGGGCAGCCGACACCGGCCGAGGTCTCGTCGGCTGGGCAAGGCCTGCCGGGAGTCTTTTGGAACAGGTCGGGGAGTCCTTGGAGCTGAACGCCGCCGCGGTCGGCGAGGGCATCGCCGAAGGGCTGGAGGAGGGTGCCGCCACCGCTGCCACTAATCTGCGGGTTCTGCCGTTGGGTGACTCGATTACCTACGGAGAAGGAACGCCCGACTTCTCAGGCTACCGGGCCCGGTTGGCGGCACTGCTCGACCCCGAGGTGGACGACCTGGACTTCGTCGGTTCCCAGCAGTCCGGCCAGCTCGCCGACCGGGACAACGAAGGACACCAGGGCTGGACGATCAGCCAGATCAGTGCGATCACGTCCTGCACGGTGCGCCAGTACCGGCCCAATGTCGTCACGCTGCACATCGGCACCAACGACATGGCACGCAATCTCAACGTGGACACCGCCCCCAACCGGCTGCGGGATGTCATCGGCAAGATCCTCGCCGCCGCCCCGGAGACCACGATCCTGGTCTCCACTCTCATCCCCTCGACCACACCGTCGATCATGAGTCGTATCCAGCAGTACAATGCGGCGATCCCGGGAGTTGTCGCCGGCTTTCAGGCCGCAGGCCGGCCCGTGTACCTGGTCGACATGAGCGCCGTCGGCACGGCGGACATGACCAATTCACTGCACCCCAATGCCAACGGCTTCCGCAAGATGGGCGACGCCTTCTACAAGACGATCGACAGTGCCCTGAGATACCGTGCCTTCCACAAGCCTCAGGACGGTGTCTCCGGAGCGTGTGGCGCCGGGACACCGTCGCCGGTCCCAGGGGGCGCCAGCGCCGGCACCAGCATGGACGGCTGGAGAAATGCCGACATGATCGCCGCCGGTGTGGCGGGCGCGACGCGGGCGGAGTTGCGGTTCGCCGATATCGACGGTGACGGCCGTGACGACTATCTGCTGGTCAGCCCCGAGGGGCGGGTACGGGCCTGGCTCAACAACCTGCCTTCCCCGCGCTGGATCGAAGCGGGTGAGGTAGCCGCCGGTGTGCCGGGCGGAACCCGTGAGGAGCTGCGTTTCGCCGACCTCAACGGTGACGGCCGTGACGACTACCTGCTGGTCAGCCCCGAGGGACGGGTACGGGCCTGGCTCAACGCCTACCCCTCCAAGAGATGGACCGAACTGGGCGAGGTCGCCGCCGGTGTAACGGGCGGGACACGGGAAGGCCTGCGGTTCGCCGATATCGACGGTGACGGCCGCGACGACTACCTGATGGTCGATTCCCAGGGCCAGGTACGGGCCTGGCTCAACAACCTGCCCTCGAAGAGGTGGGTGGAGTGGGGAGTCGTCGCCTCGGGTTTCGGGGCGGCCCTTGACCAGGTGCGCTTCGCGGATATCAATGGTGACAGCCGCGACGACTACCTGGCCGTGGACGCTCAGGGCAAGGCGCGGGCCTGGCTCAGCACCATCGGCCAGACCGGCGGCGAGTCCTGGCTGCCCCAGGGTGAGATCGCCGCTGGTGTTGGGGTGTCGCGAGACAATGTCGAGTTCGCCGACGTCGACGGGGACGGCAGCGCCGACTATCTGGCGACCAACGCCACGGCACAGGTCTGGGCGTGGCTGGGTGAGCGGTTCGCCGGGACCGAACGCTGGAACTACCAGGGCATGATCGCCGCCGGAGTGCCGAACGGCACGCTGGGGGAGCTGCGGTTCGCCGACATGGACGGTGACGGCCGTGACGACTACCTGATGGTCAGCCCTGAGGGGCGGGTACGGGCCTGGCTCAACAATCTGCCATCCCCGAGGTGGATCGAATGGAACGAGGTAGCCGCCGGTGTGCCGGGCGGAACCCGTGAGGAGCTGCGTTTCGCCGACCTCAACGGCGACGGCCGTGACGACTATCTGCTGGTCAGCCCCGAGGGACGGGTACGGGCCTGGCTCAACAACCTGCCATCCAGGACATGGACCGAACTGGGCGAGGTCGCTGCCGGCGTACCGGGCGGGACACGGGAGAACCTGCGGTTCGCCGACATCGACGGTGACCGCCGCGACGACTACCTGATGATCGGCGCCCAGGGGCAGGTACGCGGGTGGCTCAACGCCCTGCCCTCCAAGAGATGGACCGAACTGGGCGAGATCGCATCCGGCATCGGTCTGCACGACTCGATGATCACCTTCGCCGACATCGACGGTGACGGCCGCGACGACTACCTGTCCGTCAGCGACCGTGGACGGATCCGCGCCTGGCACAACAACCGCGGCGGCAGCGGTCCGAACTGGCTTATCCAAGGTGAGATCATGACCGGCACCGGGGCTACCCGTGATCAGGTCTTCCTCGCCGACATCAATGGTGATCACCGCTTCGACTACCTGGTCTCCACCGCCACCGGTGTAGTGACCGCCTGGGAGGGCAACGGGCAGCTCCGCAAGGGCTGACCCAGACGCGGGCCGGTCGGTGCCTCTGGAGGGCACCGACCGGCCCGCGACATCCGGCCCTGCCTCACCGGCCACACCGACTCTGTGGATTCGGTGGCGTTTGCGCCAGACGGGCGCACTCCAGCCAGCGCCAGTAGCGACACCACGGTGCGGCTGTGGGAAATCTGATGACCGGACCCGCCGGCCATCAGGAGGGCCGCTTGGCCGCCACGACGGCAGCCAAGCCAGTGGACGCCCGAGTCGCTAGACGATCATGATCCGTACACGTCGGTCACCGATCTGGACGAGGCGGGCCCAGGCTGGCGGGGCCTCGGGCACGTACTCGCTGTCCTCGGACCAGGTTCCGGGCCGGTCGAAGAGGCCGATCACGGTCCGGCTGGGCGGGCGGCGCGGCCAGGGTGTCTGGCCGTCGGTGAGCGCGACGATGACGTCTGGCCGGTGTCGGAGTGCCGCGGCGAAGCCGGCTCGCAGGTCCGTCCCGCCGCCGCCCACGAGCGGGAGATCCTCTGCGCGGCACAGCGTCGTTACCGGGCCGGCCGCGGCGTCGCAGGGTACGACCAGGACGCTGTCGCGCCGGCACGTGCATGCTCGATGGCCAGGATCTGCCGGTGACCCTCCAGGTCGCTGGGCGGGGGAGGGAAGTGGGCGGCGCCGCGCCGAACAGGTCGGCGCCGTCCGGAGCAGCGTCCGGCGGATCACCCGGAACGCCGTCGGCAGCGACTGTCAGACGAAGCGCCTGGTCGAGCACCCGG